>CBDUBH010000057.1:0-22276 GCA_965365345.1 uncultured Melioribacteraceae bacterium | reverse complement strand
AACTTAATTAAAAAATTACCCGCGGTTATCACAATAAGTTTAAGCTTAAGATATACCCAATAACTTAATTGCTACTCTCCATTAAATATAGTAGTCCGCAACCCGTATTCTTAAATACCGGTCAGAATAAAATATTTCCCATAACATTCCAGGAAATATTGATGATATACTTACTTATTGCCAGATAAATACCCTTAAAATCCCATTGTAATTTTGGTAATTGTCGGAGTTCTTGTTGCGCTTTCTTTAAGTATGTTCGGATTGTACGAATTCAGATTGCCGAATTCACTCGTGATGAAAGCCGGCGGAGCAAAAGGCGGATATTTAGGCGCAGTTTTTATGGGATTAACCATGGGTATAGTTGCAGCGCCTTGCATCGGTCCTTTTGTTTTGGGAATGGTAACTTACGTTGGCGCAAAAGGGGATCCTTATTACGGATTTGCAATGTTTTTCTCACTTGCAATCGGTTTAGGAATTCCGTACATCGTACTTGCAACTTTTTCGGGAAAAATAAAATCTTTGCCACGCGCGGGTTTCTGGATGGAATCAGTAAAACATATTTTCGGTTTTGTTTTGATCGGAATGGCCTTGTACTTTTTAACTCCGCTTTTACCTAAAAGTATTAGCGGTTATGTACTTCCTGTATTTATGATTTTAGCCGGATTATATTTGACCTTTTTTGATAAAGCATCAAACAATTTGAAAGGATTCAGAATTTTCAAAATAGTTTTTTCTGCTGTTATGATTTTAGTTGGTGCTTATTTCTTAATCCCGCAGGAAAAATCTTCTCCGGAATGGGTGCATTTTTCCGATGATGTTTATACCAGCGCAATTCAAACAAACAAACCGATGATTCTGGATTTTTATGCTGATTGGTGTATCCCATGTAAAGAATTGGATGCATTAACTTTTTCAAACGATAAAGTGATCGAAGAATCGAAAAGATTTGCAAATTTGAAGATAGATATGACAAAATCAATGGATAATGAAACTGAATTGCTCAGAAAAAGGTTTAACATTATCGGAATGCCGACTGTTTTAATAATTAACTCAAAAGGGGAAGAAGTTAAAAGAATTACGGGATTTGTAAACGCTGACGAATTTTATTCGATAGTAAGTTCAGTAAATTAAATTTGTTTTATAAATTAATCAGTTTTTCATATAAACTTAAGTGATAAAAATGACAAAAGAAAAAGAAGTGAAAAATCTTACCGAAGTTACGGTGAGATTTGCCGGTGATTCCGGTGACGGTATGCAGCTGACCGGAACACAGTTCAGCGATACTACAGCATTGTTCGGAAACGATTTAAGCACATTGCCTGATTATCCCGCAGAAATTCGCGCCCCTGCCGGAACTCTTTACGGCGTTAGCGGATTTCAACTTCATTTCAGCAGTTCAGATATTCATACTCCGGGAGATCATCCCGATCTTTTGGTTGCAATGAATCCGGCTGCGTTAAAAACTAATCTAAAGGATCTGAAACCCGGTGCTACAATTATTGTAAACACTGATTCTTTTGATTTTAAAAATTTGAAATTGGCAAATTATGAAAATAATCCTTTAGAAGATGAAAGTCTTCAGGGATTTAACTTGATAAAAGTTCCGATCACTTCTTTAACTGTTCATGCACTTGAAGGAACAACTCTTTCAACCAAAGAAGTTACAAGATGTAAAAACTTTTTTGCGCTCGGTATGATGTACTGGTATTACAGCAGACCGATGGAATCTACTTTAAAATGGATTGAAGAAAAATTCAGAAAAAAACCTGAAGTAATTGATGCTAATTCAAAAGCATTAAAAGCAGGTTTTTATTACGGCGAAACCACAGAAATTTTTACTACTCGCTATCAAATAGAACCTGCAAGTTTACCGAAAGGAACTTACAGAAACGTTTCAGGAAATGAAGCTACTGCATACGGATTTGTTGCAGCGTCTGTAAAATCAGGATTGCCACTATTTTTAGGTTCATATCCTATTACTCCCGCTTCTGAAATTTTACATGAATTGAGTAAATTCAAAGCATTTGGTGTTAAAACTCTTCAAATGGAAGATGAAATTGCCGGAATTACAACTGCAATCGGAGCGGCTTTTGCCGGTAATTTGGCAATTACAACTACAAGCGGTCCCGGATTGGCATTAAAAACTGAAGCTATGGGATTAGCAGTTATGACCGAACTTCCTTTGGTTATAGTAAACGTTCAAAGAGGCGGACCAAGTACAGGATTACCAACTAAAACTGAACAAGCAGATTTACTGCAGGCAATTTACGGAAGAAACGGCGAGGCTCCAATTCCTGTTATTGCTGCATCTACTCCCAGTGATTGTTTTTATATGGCAATTGAAGCTTCAAGAATTGCAGTAAAATATATGACCCCGGTTTTATTATTAACAGATGGTTATCTTGCAAACGGTTCTGAACCTTGGAAAATCCCTTCAATGTCAGAACTTCCTGAAGTTAATGTAAAATTCAGAACTGAAAAAGAAGGATTTTATCCTTATCTAAGAGATGAAAATCTTGCCCGTCCTTGGGTAAAACCTGGAACTCCCGGATTAGAACATAGAATCGGCGGATTGGAAAAAGCAAATATTTATGGAAATGTAAGTTACGATCCTGATAATCATGACACAATGATAAGACTTAGAGCAGAAAAAGTTGCAAATATTGCAAATGATATTCCTGAACTTGAAGTTAAATACGAACAAGAAGGCGATCTTTTAGTTATTGGATGGGGCGGAACTTATGGATCGATTACTGAAGCCGTTAATAGAGTAAGAAGAAATGGAATGAAAGTTTCACAAGCTCATTTGAAATATTTGAATCCGCTTCCCAAAAATCTTGGAGAAGTTCTTTCTAAATTTAAAAAAGTTCTTGTACCCGAGATCAATTTAGGACAATTATCAAAAGTATTAAGAATGGAATATTTGGTACCGGTAGAGCAATACAATAAAGTAAGAGGCTTGCCTTTCAAAGCTGCTGAATTGGAAGAGCATATAACCAATTTATTAAGAGGTAACAATGGACACTAAAACAATAGATAAACAAGAATTAAAACTTACGGCAAAAGATTTTGCCAGCGATCAAGATGTAAGATGGTGTCCGGGCTGCGGCGATTATTCAATTTTAGCCCAAGCACAAAGAGTGATGCCCGATCTTGGCGCGCCAAAAGAAAAAGTAGTTTGGGTTTCAGGAATTGGTTGCTCAAGCCGTTTCCCTTATTATATGAACACTTACGGATTTCACGGAATTCACGGAAGAGCAGCAGCAATTGCTACCGGCGTTAAGGTTGCAAATCCTGATCTTGCTGTTTGGGTTGCTTCAGGTGATGGTGACCTTTTAAGTATCGGTGGAAATCACTTTATCCATGCTTGTCGTAAAAATGTTGATCTTAAAATTTTAATGTTTAACAATAGAATTTACGGATTAACAAAAGGTCAATATTCACCGACTTCAGAAAAAGGAAAAGTTACAAAATCAACTCCTTACGGAAGTGTTGATTATCCTTTTAATCCGATTACTCTTGCGCTTGGTGCAGAAGCAACTTTTGTTGCAAGATCAATTGACAGAGAACCAAAACATTTGCAATGGATAATTAAAAGAGCCGCCGAACATAAAGGCACAGCTTATGTTGAAGTTTATCAAAATTGTAATATTTTTAACGATGGCGCTTTTTCATTGTTAACTGAAAAAGATACAAAAGAAGATAATGTTCTTTATCTTGAACACGGAAAACCGATGATCTTCGGAAAAAATAAAGATAAAGGTATTATTGTTGATGGAACAACTCCGAAAGTTGTAGATCTAAACGATGGAAATCATACTGTAAATGATCTTTTGGTTCACAATGAATTTGATGAAAGTGTTGTGCTTGCTTATTTACTTGCCCAAATGAGTAATAATCCTGAATTCCCGACTCCGGTTGGTGTTTTCAGACAAATTACAAAACCCACTTATGATGAAGGAGTAAAAGTACAGATCGAAAAAGCTAAAGAAAAAGGCGAAGCCGATTTCGAAAAATTCCTTTTCAGCGGAAATACCTGGGAAGTTAAATAACTCCATTTTTAAACAAATTATGCAAAAATTGGCGAAGATAAAGAAAATCTTCGCCTTTTTTGTTATATTACCTTTCTTATGATTGATTTTAAACAAATAGAAAAAATTGTTAAGGAAAATAAATCTTTCCTTATAACTACGCATGTAAATCCGGATGCTGATGCGATCGGATCGGAACTTGCATTCTATTTTATTTTAAAAAAATTGGGCAAATCCGCATTTATTGTAAATCACAGCGAAACTCCATACTATCTTAAATTTTTAGATGAAGAAAAAATAATTGAGCAATTCGATCCTGAAATTCATCAAAATATTTTTGAAAATGTTGATGTGCTTGCGGCTCTTGACTTTAATAATCCTTCAAGAATTGTAAAAATGAAAGAAGGATTTATAAATAGCAGAAAATTGAAAATTTGTATCGATCATCATCAAAATCCTGGTGAATTTGCTGATTATTTATTTATTGATCCAGATTATGCAGCAACCGGACATTTGATCTTCAATTTTATTGAAACCACACAAATTGTTGAACTTGATAAAAAAATTGCTGAGTGTCTTTATTCAGCAATAATGACCGATACGGGATCTTTCAGATTTGATAGAACCACTCCGGAAATTCATAGAATCGCTGCAAAATTAATCGAAGCCGGTGCAAATCCGACTGATATTTACGATAAAATTTTTGATCAAAGTAACTACGGTAAAATAAAATTATTGGGCAACGCACTTTCCAGCATTAAAATTAATGGAAAAGGCGAAATTGCTTATATGACAATAACGCAGGAAAATCTATTAAAATCTGGAGCGGAAGAATCTGAAGTTGATGGATTTGTAAATAATTGTCTTTCCATTGCCGGAGTAAAAATAGGAATTCTATTTTTTGAACTGCCGGATGGTGCGAAAATAAGTTTCAGATCAAAAGGAAAAATCGCAGTAAATAAATTAGCTGAAGAATTTGGCGGCGGCGGGCATACAAATGCTGCGGGAACAAGATTATTTAACATCAAATTGGATTTTTTGATTGAAGAAGTTTTGGGCAAAGCTGAATCATATTTGAAATCGGAAAATTGATAAATAATCTTTTAATTTCTGCTATGAAATTATTATTACAGTAATTTTGAACTTTTAAAAATTGAATAAAAATTATTTATTAAAATAATTTATGAAAGCGGATTATAGAAAAATATGCAAACAGAAACGATTACCGCAAAAGTAAATAAACAGGATATCGAAAAAATTAAAACCATTATCGAAAGCTTTAAAGAAAAATTTCCGAAAATGGTTATAACTCCGCTGAGATATGGAAAAATAGGGGATGAAATTGTTGTAAATTTTAAGATAGAAGAAAAATTTGCAAAAATAATGCTCGAAAAACTTGTAATGAACAAAATTATTCTTCTTTCACAATCACAAAAAACTCAAAAAGTAATTGAAAATATTAAGCAGGATATAAGCCGTTCCGCTCCGGTAAAAAGCGGCGGTTGGAGCGATGTTAGGAATACTAATAAATTCAGTTCCAAACCCAAAGTTGATGAACTTACAAGCAACGGGAATTATTCAGATCTTATCAAAATTTCACGGACAATTATTTACGGAAAAAATATTGCCGATGCCGCAAAAGAAAATATTGATCCGGCAATTGAAAATGCAATAAATCAAGCCTATTCAGAAGGATTATCAAAAAAGTTTGAATCTGATAAAAATATTCAGAAACTTTTTCAAATCGCATCTGACAATAATTTAAAGCTGCTTCAAAAAAATGATTACATGAAAGAAGCAGGATTAAAAGCAATTGAACTTGCCACCTCAAATAAAAGTTCGGCGAATGAACTGATAACAATTGCAAATAATACAGCAGTTCATAATTTTGTTAGTATAAAAGCAGTGGTGAATTTTGCATCACTTATTTTCAAAAATCCAGAAGAATATAAAGAAGATATAGAAATTGCTATTCGCAAATTGAACATTCGCTGGCTTAAATTAAATGTGGCTTCTGTGGAAAAAGATTTTTCTTTTGAAGATATTAAACTTCTTGAAGATCTTTTTGAATTTATACAAAACAAACGAACAGAAAAAAATGATTTATAAATTTAATATTAAACATTCTCAAATTTTCAATAAAAAAGAAAATTCTGCTTTAGTTCTTTTTGCTATTTCAAATGAAAATTTAAATGATGAATTAAATTCTTTTGAAAATGAATTTGAAATGAAAATTCCAGCAACTTTGAGATCAAAAATCCTTTCAGAAAAAAATAATTCAATTTCATTTTATCAGGAAAAATCTCCCGAATTTATTGTAATAAATAAAATAAAATTAAATGAAAGTTTTTCAGCGGATCATTTCAGAAATTATTTCGCATCCTTTATTCAGAATTTCGAAAATGACATTTATGAAAACTTGTATATCAAAATCCCCGGATTTGAATCATTTAATGAATTTTTTGGTGATGAAGAAAAATATTTGAATTCGCTTATTGAAGGAATTCATCTCGGAAATTACAAATTTGATAAATATCTTTCTGAAAGATCAGAAGAAAAGAAATTAAAAATAAAGCTGATCGGCAATAAAAAATCAATTGAAAATTCAATTAAGAATACTGAAAATTTGATCAGCGGAGTTTACTTTGCAAAAGATCTGGCAAATGCTCCATCAAATGAAATTTATCCTGATTCATTTGCAAAAGAGTTAAAGAAAAAACTTGAAAGCAAAAACACAAAAGTTACGGTTTGGAAAGAACCGGAAATTAAAAAACAAAAAATGGGCGCGGTTTTGGCTGTAGGGAGCGGAAGTGAAAATAAACCGAGATTTATAATCATAAATTACAAACCGGAAAGTAAAGATAAATTAAAAATTGCGCTAGTCGGTAAAGGTGTTACTTTTGATTCGGGTGGAATTTCAATTAAGCCTTCAGCAGGAATGGGCGATATGAAAGCCGATATGAGCGGAGCTGCAGCAGTTGCTGGAACAATCCTTGCAATTCAAAATTCTAAACTTCCTATTGAAATAATCGGCGTAATTCCGGCAGTTGAAAATATGCCTTCAGGAAGCGCATTGAAGCCGGGCGATATTATCAGAACTTTATCAGGAAAATCAATTGAAGTTGATAATACTGATGCAGAAGGAAGATTAATTTTAGCAGATGCTCTGGAATATGCATCAAAACAAAATCCCGATTACATAATTGATCTTGCAACTTTGACCGGTGCCTGCGTTGTTGCGCTTGGAGAATACGCTGCCGGAGTTTTTACAAAAAATGATGAACTCGCAAATAAACTTTACGAAGCAGGCAAAAATTCATATGAAAAGGTTTGGCGTTTGCCTTTGTGGGATGAATATCACAAATTGATGAAAAGTGAAATCGCAGATATTAAAAATCTTGGCGGCAGGTGGGCAGGAGCAATTACCGCAGCTAAATTCTTAGAGTTTTTTGTAGATAAAAATATTTCATGGGCGCATATTGATATTGCAGGACCATCGGGCGCAAATAATTTTGCAAGTTATACACAAAAATATGCAACCGGATTTGGAGTAAGATTAATGTACGGATTTATCGAAAATTTAATAAAATAATTTCTTAAGTATTTATAAAAAAATTATAATTGCCCTGTATTTGCAGGGTATTTTTGTTTTAAAATAATTAAAAAAAAAATATTGAATGTAGTAAAGATTTTTTTTCATTAAGCTCAAAGAAGGTTTATTATACTAAACAAACTCAAGTTTTGATTTTTATATGATCAAATTTGAATCTTAAGAAAACTCAAAAAAGAAAAATTTTATTTCACTTGACAAAGAGATAATAATCTCTTAAATTCTTATTGTTTGAAAAATTTCAAACGATGCAAAAATAAAAAATTAAAATTTGAGATGTTTATGGAAAAGACAGTAATAGTTTCGGCAAAAAGAACTGCAATCGGATCCTTTATGGGCAATTTATCGACTGTAAAAGCATCGCTGTTAGGAAGTGCTGCAATCAAAGCTGTTTTAGATGAAACTAAAATTGATAAAAATATTATTGATGAAGTTATTATGGGGAATGTCCTTTCAGCCGGACAGGGACAAGCTCCGGCTCGCCAAGCAGCAATTTATGCCGGACTTCCCGAAAAGACTGAATGTTTGACAATTAATAAAATGTGCGGAAGCGGATTAAAGTCCGTTATGTTAGCAGATCAGGCAATAAAATCAGGTGATGCTGAAATTATTATTGCAGGCGGAATGGAAAATATGTCACAAGCACCTTATATTCTTCCAAAAGTACGTGACGGAATTCGTTTAGGTCATTCAGAAATTATGGACTCAATAATTACAGATGGTTTGTGGGATGTTTACACTAATATTCACATGGGAAGTTGTGCTGAAAGTTGTGCTAAAGATTTTCAATTTACACGAGAAGAATTAGATAAATTTGCTGTTGAAAGTTATAAAAAAGCAATAAAATCACAGCAGGATGGAATATTTAATAATGAAATTACTGAAGTTATTATTAAATCAAAAAAAGGTGAAGTATCGGTAAAAGAAGATGAAGAACCTAACAGAGTAAATTTTGATAAAGTTTCTTCATTAAGACCTGCTTTTGAAAAAGAAGGTATTGTTACTGCAGCTAATGCTTCAAGTATAAATGATGGTGCAGCGGCACTTTTAATAATGTCAGAAAAGAAAGCTTTGGAACTTGGCTTAACTCCGCTTGTTGAATTTATGGCTCAAAGTTCAGCAGCAAAAGCTCCGATCGAATTTACGACCGCTCCGGCAGATGCAATTCAAAAAGTTTTGGCTAAAGCAAAAATGAAAGTAAATGATATTGATCTTTTCGAAATTAATGAAGCTTTTGCGGTTGTATCATTAGCACTAAATAAATTATTGGAATTGGATACGAAAAAAGTTAACGTTAACGGCGGTGCGATTGCCTTAGGACATCCTATCGGCGCTAGCGGAGCAAGAATTTTAGTAACTCTGATTCACGAAATGAAAAGAAGAAATTCGCTTTACGGTTTGGCTTCACTTTGTATTGGCGGCGGTGAAGCCTCGGCAGTAATTATCAAAAATTATCAAAAATAAAATGAAAAAAGCTGATAGAATCCAAAATGAAGTAATTCAAAGATTTGGCGATGCTTACAGATCTTTCGGATTGAATAAATTGATGGGACATATAATTGCACTTTTAATTTATTCACCGGAGCCGCTTTCATTGGATGATATTGCCGGTAAATTGGGAAGAAGTAAAGGTCCGGTTTCTCAAATTGTAAGAAGATTAAAAGACCGGCACTTAATTAGAAAAGTCTGGCAGCCGGAAAATAACAGAAAAGATTTTTATGAAATTGAACCTGATGTTTTTGAAAATGCTTTCAAGAATAATCTTGATTTAATTCGAAAAAATAAAAAGATTGCTGAAAATTTAATTGATTTTTCAAAAGATTCTGATAACAATTTAACTTTTTCAAAAAGGTTAAATGAAATGCAGGATTTTTACAGATTGATGGAAAAACATTTTCAGAATTTTATAGATGATTGGGAAAAACAAAAATCAAAATATAAATAAAATTATTTCTGAAATGAAATTGAATTAAAAGATATTAAAATTTATGAATCAATTTTATGTCACATTCATTTGAAAAATTTCAAACGATAAAAATATAAGGATTTCAAAATGAATCGTTTACAAAATAAAGTTGCAATTATTACCGGAGGTGCTCAGGGAATCGGGAAAACCGCAGCATTAAAATTTGTTGAAGAAGGCGCAAAATTAGTTATTTGGGATGTTAATGAAACCAAAGCCAATGAATTGATTGAAGAAGTAAAAAGCAGATCAGGTGAAACAATTTTTCAAAAAGTTGATGTTACAAGTTATGAATCAGTTGAAAATGCTGCAAAAGAAGTTTATGAAAAATTTGGCAGCATTGATATTTTAGTAAATAATGCCGGTATTACACGCGATGCAACTTTAATGAAAATGACTCCCGAACAATGGAAACAGGTAATTGATGTAAATTTAACCGGAGTTTTCAATTGCACAAAAGCCGTTGCACAATTTATGGTTGAGAAAAAATACGGTAAAATTGTAAATACATCTTCTGTCGTTGGTTTGTACGGAAATTTCGGGCAGTCAAATTATGTGGCAACAAAATCAGGCATAATCGGAATGACCAAAGTATGGGCAAGGGAATTAGGAAGAAAAGGAATTAATGTAAACGCAGTTGCGCCGGGATTTATTGCTACTGAAATGATTGAAACCGTTCCGCAAAAGGTAATTGATAATTTAATCGAGAAAACTCCGCTTGGAAGATTAGGCAAACCCGAAGATATTGCAAATGCATATTTATTTTTAGCAAGTGAAGAATCATCCTTTATAAATGGTGCCGTTTTAAGTGTTGACGGCGGATTAATAATGTAAAAGGAATTTATAATGAGAAACGCAATAATAGCAGGAGCAGGATTTTATGTCCCTAAAAAAGTTGTGCCAAATCAATATTTCAATGAGATTTTAGGTGAAGATGTTGATACCTGGTTAAGAGAAAATTTAACAATTGAAGAAAGAAGATGGACTGATGAAAATGAATCAACAGCGGATCTTTCTTTTGAGGCAGCTAAAAAAGCGTTAGAAGATTCCGGAGTAAAAGTTGAAGAACTTGATCTAATAATAATTTCAACCGATACACCTGAATTCATTTCACCTTCTACTGCTTCTGTGGTTCAAGATAGATTAAAAGCTGTTAATGCCGGAAGTTTTGATATTAATACTGCTTGCGCCGGATTTGTAACTGCTTTGGATATGGGCGCAAAATATATTCGAACTGATGATAATTACAATAATGTACTGGTAATAGGTGCTTATAATATGAGCAAATACTTAAATCTAAATGATAAAAAAACAGTTACGCTTTTTGCCGATGGAGCCGGTGCTGTAATTCTTAAATCAGAAGAAAATTCTATTAGAGGATTTTTAACAAGTAAGTTAAAAACACAAGGCGAATATAATAGTTGGATGGGAATTTACGCAGGAGGAACTAAAACTCCCGTAACTGAAGAAGTCGTAAAAAATAATGATCATCTTTTAAAATTCGTTAAAAAATTTCCGAAAGAATTAAATCCGCAAGTTTGGTCTGAAATGATTAATGAAGCTTGCAAAAAAATAAATATTACACCACAAGATGTTGATCAATATTTTTTCACGCAGATAAATATCAACAGTATCTGGGAAACAATGGAAAAACTTAATGTTGATAAAAGCAAAACACATACAATAATGCAAAAATACGGATATACAGGATCTGCTTGCATCCCTATGGCTTTTGCCGATGCAAAAGAAAAAGGCAAAGTTAAAGAAGGTGATGTTGTTTGTTTTATGGGTTCAGGCGGCGGATTAGCTTTTGCTTTATCAATTTTTAAACTTTAACAGCAGGGATTAAATTGAATAATTTATCTTCAACAGAAATGATTATTGCAACATGGATTTTGTTATTTGTTTATGCGGCAATCATATTATTTTTTGTGATACGCGGAGCGCTTAAAATAAAAAACATGAACGATTATGCGCTCGGCAATATTCAATTTTCACCCGTTGCCGTTGGATTGGCGCTTGCGGCTTCAATGACAAGCGCGGCGACATTTATTATCAATCCTGGATTTATTGCTTACTATGGTTTGAGCGCTGTGCTTTCATACGGAATTGTTTTGCCGGTAGCATCAATGGTTTCGCTTTTTTTTCTGACAAAAAGTTTCAGAACGCATGGCTCAACCGTTAAAGCCGCAACAATGGCTCAATGGATGGGATCTCGTTATAACAGTAAAGGTTATTCTTTGTTCTTTGCTTTCCTCTCTCTTTTGCTTATTACATTCATAGTATTGATATCGGTCGGATTAACAAAAGTCATTGCCAATGCAATTCAAGTTAATGAAATATATGTGTTGATAGGAATTGTAATTTTTATTTTTGGATATATGATGTTCGGCGGCGCAAATTCAATGGTTTACACAAACTCGGTTCAGGCAATTATAATGCTTGTTGTTGCCTTTATTTTATTGGGCTCCGGCTACGAAAATTTCAGCAATGGAGTCAATGGATTTATAGAAAAACTTTCCGGAATTGATCCGAAATTAGTTCAACCAACAAATGATTCAAGTTTTCTTTTCAGAGATTATTTTGAAATTATTTTTACTCAAATTGTAATCGGGATTGCAATAATTTGTCAGCCGCACTTAATCACAAAATCTCTTTTACTTAAAAAAGATAAAGATGTAAATACTTATTTGATAGTTGGAATTATTGCACAAGCAATTTTCTTTTCCGTTGTATTTGTTGGTCTTTATGCAAGAATAATTTTTCCTGATCTGACTTTTAACGGCAAACCGGTCAATGTTGATAGTGTAATTCCGATGTATGTTGTAAAAGAATTTCCGGTTTATGTTGGGTTGATTGTTGTATTGGGATTGATCTCTGCAGGAATTTCAACTTTGGAAGGATTGATACAATCGGTTTCATCAACAATTACAACAGATATAGTAAAACCGTTATTCGGAAAATATTTTTCAAGTTCAGAAGAGAAAAATTCAAAAATATATTTATTGATAAATAAATTAGCTATCGTATTTATAGCACTGATCTCAATTTGGCTTTCGTATAATCAAATTAAAAATCCGAAATTAAGCGTTGGTATTTTTGCACAGAATGGAGTATATGCTTATTTCTCGGCTGCATTCATTCCAATTCTTGTTGGAATGTTTTTGAAAAATGTGCCGAAGCAAGTTCCAATAATTTCTTCAGTAACAGCGGTTTTGGTTCACTTTATTTTTTATTACGGAAAAATCGGGGTTCCTTTTACAAAAGCCACCGGCGAAAATCCCGGAGTTGCCGCATCAATGGCAATCATAATTTCATTGATTGCAGGCGCAATATCATTAGCTTTTTTTAGAAGTTCTGAAAAAAATGTTGAGGTTAGAAATGCATAATTTTCAAACTGATTGGCTTGCTAAATGGGCAATTTACACTCCAAATAAATTCTTTTTGCGTGAGTATAACAGAAAATTAGAATGGAATTTCAAGCAATTTAATGAAAGAACAAATTCACTTGCGAATTATTTGACCGGCGAACTTAATCTAAAAGAAAAAGATAGAATTGCGGTTTACTCAAAAAACAGAGCCGAATATGTAATGCTTTTTTTAGCCTGTATTAAAGCGGGTTTAATTCTTGTCCCTTTAAATTTCAGATTAACTCCGCGAGAACTTGATATATTAATCTCAGATTCAGATCCTTCAGTTTTCATTTTTGAAAAAGAATTTTCGGAACAAGTGAAGAAATTAAATTCAATAGAAAATATAAATTCGAAAATAGAAATTGAAGCCTTATCAAAAAATTTAATTGAAGAAATTGAAAATCCTGATTTTACTCCGCAAAGAATTTTCACGGAAGATGATATTGTGATGATCCTTTACACAGCAGGAACAACAGGATTGCCCAAAGGAACGATCATCACAAATAAAATGCTGTTCTGGAATGCCGTAAATACGGGGCTTCGCTTGGATTTAAATTCCGGAGACCACACGCAAAGTTTTGCTCCGTTTTTTCATACCGGCGGATGGAATGTTTTATTTACTCCATTTTTATTGCACGGTGCATCACATACTTTGCTGCAATCTTTTGATGCAAAAACAATTCTGAAATTAATGGAACAGGAAAAATCCACTATAATTTTCGGTGTTCCTACAATGCTGCAAATGATATCCGATCTTCCCGAATTTGAAAACGCTGATCTTTCTTCTGTGCGGTATGCAATTGTTGGCGGCGCTCCAATGCCAATCCCATTAATAGAACTTTGGCATAAAAAGGGAATTGCGATACGTCAGGGATTTGGTTTAACAGAAGTCGGACCAAATTGTTTTTCACTTCATCAGGATGATGCAATACGAAAGATCGGCTCAATCGGATTTCCAAATTTTTATTTTGAAACTAAAATTGTAAAAGATGATAATACTGAAACAGATATAAACGAAGAAGGTGAACTTTGGCTTCGCTCTCCGGTTGTAACTCCGGGTTATTGGAAAAGAGAAAAGGAAACTAAAGAATCAATTACTGATGGATTTTTTCATACCGGCGATATTGTAAGAAAAGATGAAGAAGGATTTTTTTATGTTGTTGACCGCAAAAAAAATATGTTTATTAGCGGCGGTGAAAATGTTTATCCGGCAGAGATCGAAAAATTTCTTTATACGAATAATGCGATAAAAGAAGTTGCTGTTATTGGTGTTAATGATGAAAAGTGGGGAGAGGTTGGGAAAGCATTTGTTACTTTAAAAGAGAAAAATAAATTGACTAAAGAAGATGTAATTAATTTTTGCAAAGGAAATCTTGCGAAATATAAAATTCCAAAGTATGTGCAATTCATTGACGAAATTCCCAAAACTGATGCGGGAAAAGTAAATAAAAGAGAACTCGTAAATATTCATAAACAATCAATTTCAAATTAAAAGGAGTTATTATGAAAAAGTTATTAATGTTGGCTCTATTAGCCGGAAGTCTTGTATTTAATGCTTGCGGTGATGATAATGATGATAACGGAACAAATCCGGAACCTGAAAAAAATCCAATTGTTGGCGCATGGGTTTCTGAAGGTGCTAACGTTGCATTTGGTTTGAGAGTTGCACCATTCAAAGTCAAAAAGATTGAAGCAACCTTTAACGAAAATAATTCTTACACTGTTGTTCAAACAGATAGCAGTGATGTTCAAACAACATTAAGTGGAACTTATCAAATTACCGAATCAACTTATACCGATACTTTGACAGGAAGTCCTACTAATGGCGCTAAAATCTATACTATCATTGCAAATCAGTCAACTCCGGCAACTATTACGGCAACCGGAATTTATGCTGTAAAAGATGGATCAATGAGATATGAAGTTATTCAAACAAATCCTGCTTTAACCGGAGTTTCTGCTCCAACTGCTGATGGCGGATTTGGAAGCACTTCAATCGCAGGAACAAAATATCCTATTTATATTCAAACTTATGTGAAAAAATAATTGAACCTTAGGGAGAGGAGAAATTCTCTCCCGTTTTGTTTTCTGTTAATCTTACGGAGAATTTCAATGAAAAGATTTTTAATCCTGTTTTTTTTATTGCCGGTTTTGCTCAACGCACAAAGCGATACATCTTTATCGTTTGAAAAATATCAAGATCCAAAAACTCCTGAGTTAACTTATATTGGATATTGGTTCACAAGAGCAACAGCTTCGGATATTTCACCGACAAACGAACTTTTACGCGGACAAATAATTGGTAGATTATTCGGCCCAAATACTACAAATACAAGTCCTAGAACCGCCTCTTACGTTGAACAAAGATTTGTTCCGATGTTTATTTACACACCGGAAATTTTAGATGGCTATGCAACTTTCAGAAGTTTGTTTAAAATTGATATGACCTGGGGAGATAATGCTTACGGAGTTGGTGGAAATTCCGGCGGCGGAATTAATGCAGGTCAAGTAAATATTCAAACTTTATTGGCAAATGTTGAAATTAAGGCAAATGATAATTGGCTTGCAGTTATCGGGCTTCAAAGAATTTTTGATAACCCGCGCGATCCTAATGTAACGGCTCTCGGAGTTGCACAAACAAGCGCATATAAATTAGCTTATTGGGGAACGCAAGGAGTTGGAGCAAGTATTTACGGGAAATTAAATCCAACCACAATCGGAAGAATCGGCTATTATCAACTTTATGAAAATATTATTCAGGAAAATGATGACGTATCATTGTGGATGCTGGATCTGGAATCAAAAATTCATCCTCTAATTGAAGCCGGAGTTGATGCTTGGTATTTGTGGGATAGAGGAAAATCAGCCGGTGGAATTTCAGTTTTAGGACAAGGGTTAAATAGTGCTCTTGCAGAATATAATGGCGCTGTTAGAATAAATTTACCGACACAAAGATACGAAGCTGATATTTTCTGGTTAGGCGGTCATACTGCATATAACAGAGATTTTCTTGCAGGAAGAGTTTGGGCTGATGCTTTTGTGATGGCAAATTTTGGAAATATTGATACAGTAAACGCTGCTTCAATGAAAGCCGGATCGTTTGCCGATAATTTCGGATTGGCGGCAAATGCACAGGTATCTTATAAATTCGGAATGACGGCAAATGATAAAATTCAGCTTGAAGGACTTTATACAACAGGCGATAAAAACGGCGCTTCAGACGGAACTTTAAACAGCGTGATTACCGGAAACGTTTGGGGATCTCCAACAGGAATTTACAGCTCTCACCGCGCATTGATTTTATTCCCTGATGCTCAAGTTGTAAATAGATATTATTCTGCAGTTCACGACATTTCAAATATGGGAATGGGAGTTTCGGCTGTGTTCTTAATTATTTATAAAGATTTTATTCCGAATAAATTAAATACAAAATTAGGATTTGCAACGGCACTTTCAAATGTAAAACCTCAAAACGGAGCAAAACTGATCGGCAGCGAAGTAAATTTTGAAGTTAAATATAACTTAAAAGTATTTTTAACTTTGGGATTAAGTGCGGGTTATTGTAAGCTAGGCGATTTTTATGATTCACCAAGAGTTACTTATAACAGCGAAAGACCGAAAGATCCGTGGGTAATTTTTACTTCACTTAACTGGCTGATGTTTTAGGAGGTTTGCAAAATGAAAAATTTAATAAATCTGAAAAATTTAATCATTTTATTTTTAAGCTTGGTTTTATTCGGATGCAGCGGATTTTTATACACTGACAAATCCGCTCTCGAATTTGAAGATGTAGATTATTCTTATCCCGTTAAAAAAACTTTGCAAAATCCTGAGATCGCTTACATTGATCAAGGCAGCGGCGATCAAACTTTAATTATGATCCATGGATTGGGAAGCAACGCAGGGTTTTGGCGTTACAACATTGACGAACTTTCAAAACAATTCAGAGTTATTGCAGTTGACCTTCCCGGCTACGGAAAAAGCCAAAAAGGAAACTTCCCGTACGCGTTAAGTTATTATGCTGATCAGATCAAAAAATTAATTGATGAACTGAATTTGAAAAATGTAAGTTTGCTTGGTCATTCAATGGGCGGACAGATCAGCATAATCTTCGCATTAAAATATCCAGAATATTTAAATAAATTAATTCTAGCCGCACCCGCAGGATTTGAAAAATTTGATCGCGGCGAAGGCGATTGGTTAAGAAGTGTAATGACTGTTAAAGGCGTAAAATCAGCCAACGAAGAAGCGATCAGAAGAAATTTGGCAATCAACTTTTACAATTGGAATAATGATTGGGAATGGATGATCGAAGAAAGAGTAAGAACTTCAAAAAATGATGATTTTGAAAAATATTCCTACGCGGTAGTTAGAAATGTTAACGGAATGTTAGATGAACCGACTTATGACAAAATTCAGAATATAAAAGTTCCTACTTTTATAATTTACGGAAAATATGACGGCTTAATTCCAAATCCGTATTTGAATCCCGGATTTTCAAAAGATGTTTTTGAAAGCGGACACAAAAAAATCCGTAATAGTAAAATTCATCAGATAGATAAAGCCGGACATATGTTAATGGTTGAAAAACCGCAAGAATTTAACAGGGAAGTTATTAATTTCTTAAAAGGAAATTGAAATTAAAATGCAATTCCCTGAATTGAATTATCCTTTTGAAATTAAAAATCTCTATTTAAACGACGGCAGAAATATTGCATATTTCGATAATGAAATTGGTGAACAAACTATAATTTTCATACACGGACTTTCAAGCAATATTTCTGCCTGGATTAAAAATCTTCCGCAACTTTCAAAAAAATTCCGCTGCGTTGCAATTGATTTACCCGCTTATGGAAAATCTTCACACGAATATCACAATGGAAATTTGGAATTTTACTCCGGTGTAATTATTGAGATAATCGAAAAATTAGAATTGAAAAATGTTTCGCTCGCAGGACACTCAATGGGCGGACAAATTTCAATTTTTACCGCATTAAGATTCCCAGAAGAAATTTCAAAATTAATTTTGATCGCTCCTGCAGGATTTGAAAATTTTACTGATCAGGAAAAAGAAATTATAAAAAGAAATTTTACGCAAGAAAAAATTTATGTAAAAGATGAAAAGCGGATTGCAAATTCGATCAAAAATAATTTTTACGAAAGCAATGATTTTACAGCTTATCTTATTGAAGAATATATAAAAATCAGCAGATCAAAAAATTATTTTGATTACTGCAAAATAGTTTCAAATTCGCTTTCCGGATTATTGGATGAACCTGTAAATCATAAACTTCATGAAGTGAAGCAGAAAACAATTATTATGTACAGCGATAAAGATTATTTCATTCCGAATAAATTCATGCACAATCATTTAACACAAAAAGATATTTTTGAAATTGAAGGAAAGAAAATTCCTTATCCTGAAATTCATTGTATAAAAAACAGCGGGCATTTTTTACAAGCAGAAAAATTTGAAGAAGTTAACAAATTGATCGCGGATTTTCTGAGATAGTTTCAGATCAAAATTATATTTAATAAAATCTATATAGTCATTCCTGACAAGACGGAATGACTTTGAGTTAAAATTTTTCAATCTTTGAATCTTTTCATCTTTGGATTTTTTTTATTCTTTTAATCTTCCATCTTTCATATCGAAAACTTCATCGGCTAAATTTACAAGATCTTTATTATGCGTAACAATTACGAAAGTTTTTTGAAATTTATCTCGGAGATCAACAAATAAATTGTGTATCATTTCGGAATTTACTGAATCCAAATTTCCCGTCGGTTCATCTGCAAATATTACGGAAGCATCATTTATCAATGCTCTTGCCACGGCAATTCTTTGTTGCTCACCACCGGAAAGTTCAGCCGGTTTATGATGAATTCTATCTTTTAATCCGACAAGTTCCAAAACCTCTTCGGCTTTTTTTAATGAAGATTTGAGCGAATTGTTATCAATCAAAAGCGGCAAGGCAACATTTTCCGCTGCTGTAAATTCAGGAAGCAAGTGGTGAAATTGAAATACAAATCCGATATGTTTATTTCTGAAAGATGAAAGTTTTTCGTCATTCAAATTAAAAATATTTTGCGAATCAATTTTCACCTCGCCTAAATCAGGGCGATCTAATCCGCTTAAAATATGTAGCAAAGTGCTTTTTCCTGCACCGGAAGCGCCAATAATCACGGTAATTTTATTCCGTTTAATTTCAAGTGAAATTCCTTTTAGAACTTCTAGACTTTTCTTCTCAACGGTCTTATAAGTTTTATGAATATTTTCAGCCGTTAAAATAATTTCGTTATCCGCCAAATATTACTCCCATTTGATTGCGTCAATTGCTTTTACGCCAAGCGCGCGTTTTGCCGGAAAAAGCGATGCTATGAATGAAAGGAAAAGCGACATTCCGGCAACCGCAAAAAAATCCGCTAATCTAATTTCCACAGGAAGCGCGTCAATTATATATCTTGTTGGATCTAAAGGATAAAATTTATATTTGATTTGAAGAAAAATTATCAAATATCCTAAAATACTTCCTATAAAAGTTCCGATTATTCCTATCAAAATTCCTTCGAACATAAAGATACGTAAAATTGATTTATCCTTAGCGCCCATTGATCTTAAAATTCCTATATCTTTTTTCTTTTCGATTACTGACATTGAAAGCGAACCCAAAACATTGAAAGTTGCAATTGCGATAATAAGGCTTAAAATTACATAAGCCGCCCATCTTTCAATTTGCATTACGGTGTAAAGATCTTTATGAAGATCGTACCAAGTATTAATTGAAAATTTATTTTGATCAAGATTTTTTTGAAGGTAAGATTTTACTTTTTCAGAATTTGTAATATTATTTAAACGGATTTCGTAACCGCTAATTTGATTTTTCATTTCGAATAATGATTGAGCATTTTGCAAAGATGTAAAAACCGCAAGCGCATCATAATCATTATTGTTCGATTCAAAAATTCCGCTTATCACAAATTTTCTTGTCACAGGCATTTGATATGAAATTGCAGAACGGCTTAAACTGTTAAATGAAGTAATTACAACCGTATCGCCGCGAAGTGCCTGAAGTTTAGTTGCTAGCGTAATTCCGATAATCATTTGATTTCCCGAAATATCATATTTCCCGTATTTTGTTGCAGCTTTAACTCCCCAATTTTCATTATCAAAATCTTTTGGAATTCCCTTTACATCAACAATATTTGTAATTCCATCTTTGTAAATTATTGCTTTTCCACCGGCAAAAGGGAAGTGTGATTTTATATTTCCATTCGATTCAAAAATATTTTTAAATTGATTTTCATTACCGGAAAAATTTTCCGTTAAAGCCGTAATTCTTATATGCGGATCAAAATTTACGAGGATTGAAGTTACAAGCCGGTTAAATCCGTTAAATACAGACAAAATTACAATTAAAGCCGCAACTCCCAAAGTAATTCCAAGAGCAGAGATCAATGAAATTATTGTGATAAAATTCAGTTTATGTTTTGAAACCAAATATCTTTTCGCTATGAAAAATTCAAAATTCATTTTAATTAAATCTCAATGCAGAAACGGGTGAAATTTTTGTTGCTATATAACTTGGAATTGCTGAAGTTAAAAAACACAAAATGAAAGTCGCGAGCGAAACGATCAAATAATTTAAAGGAACAATATCTATCGGAGTTGTTGACATAAAATAAACCGATTCGGGAATTCTTATCAAATTAAATTTTAATTGAAGGACGCTTAAAACAAAAGCCAAAGCATTCCCGATTAAAATTCCGATTGTTGAAATATAAATTCCCTGCAAAATAAAAAGTGACAGAATCTGTTTTCTTTTTGCGCCCAATGAACGCAAAATACCGATAGAATTTGAACGTTCCAAAACTATCATTAAAAGTGTTCCGATAATATTAAATGCCGCAACAATTACAATTAAAGTTAATCCAATCGGGATCAGTTTTTTCTGAAGATCAATCCACGTGAAAATATTTTGATAAATTTTAAAAATTGAACGGACATAATAAGGATAACCCAAATAATTCATCAAACTTGTGGAAATGCTGTCAACTTTTTCAATGGAATTTAATTTGATATCGTAACCGTTAACAGTATTTTGCATTCCGAAAACTTCCTGAGCATTTTGAAGATTTACATAAGCGTAAAGATCATCAAATTCTGCCATTCCGCTTTCATAAATTCCTGCAATTTGAAATTGTTTTATACTCGGCGGATTTTCAGGCGAAGGCATTTCGTTATTTTTCAATGTGAAAATTGTAAGTTTATCATTTATATCAACTAAAAGTCTTTCAGCTAATTTATTTCCGATCAAAACAGGCGGAAGTTTTTCGGAATAATCCAAATTATAATTTCCTTTGATAATAAATTTTTGCATATCGGAGACATCGTAAGCAGGTGTTATTCCTTTTATTGTAATTCCGTCAGTTTTTTTTCGGGATTTTACAATTGCAAGTCTTTGCGCAAAAGGAGAAATTCCTTCTACATAAGGTTGAAGTTTTTTTTCGATAATGGGACGGATTATTTGCGGATCGGGAAGTTGTTTATCGCTGAATGAATTTATTTGGATATGAGAATTAAATTGAATAACTTTTTGGGCGATAACTTTTTCAAATCCGCTTAAAATAGTTAAAGCGATAATTAAAGTAGCAACTCCTATTGCAATTCCCAAAACGGAAATTACGGAGATAAGCGAAACGAATTTAGAATTTTTTCTTGAAGCAATAAACTTTTTTGCGACAAAAAGAGAGAAAGCCATTAAAGTTATCCAAAATAATTAAAATAAATTTACAAATAAAAAATATTAAATGTAATTTTTTGTGCAGGAATATTGACAACGATATAAAAATATGTTATTTTAGAATTCTCAATTTTATTTGAGTTCATTAAAATTTTTACGGGGCGTAGCGTAGCCCGGTTCATCGCGCCTGCTTTGGGAGCAGGAGGTCGCAGGTTCGAATCCTGCCGCCCCGACATACGCGAGAATAAAAAAGAGATTGTTCTTAAAAAAACTTGGTTTGGGCCCGTAGCTCAATCGGATAGAGCAACAGCCTTCTAAGCTGTAGGTTAGTGGTTCGATTCCACTCGGGCTCACTAAGAGAATCTATGGTGAGTGTAGCTCAGGTGGTTAGAGCATCAGATTGTGGCTCTGAGGGTCGTGGGTTCAAGTCCCATCACTCACCCAAATCAAAATTTGAAAAGTTTGTTGATCCGGCCCCATCGTCTAGTGGTTAGGACATCGCCCTTTCACGGCGG
>CBDUBH010000056.1:0-22392 GCA_965365345.1 uncultured Melioribacteraceae bacterium | reverse complement strand
AAGTGAAATTTTGAAATTTTAACGGGAAATTAAGGTGAGAAATTAAAAAATTATCAAATGAAAAATTCTAAATTCTGAATTCTACATTCTGAATTATTTAACCGTTCTGAATTATTTCAACTTTTTCCGCAAGCGGAATTGTAACGTAAAAAGTTGTTCCTTTGCCGAGTTCACTTTCAAAAGTGATTTCGCCGCCGTTTTCTTTTATCAATTCTTTGCACAAAGAAAGTCCTAGTCCGCTGCCTTTTTCGTGCATTGTTCCGTTGCGCGAAATTCTTGCTTCGGCTTTGAACAAATTTTCCTTAACTTCGTCATCCATTCCGATTCCGCTATCGGAAATTGCAAGTAAAGCATTTTCATTTTGAATGGAAATTTCAGTTTTTATTTCAGTTCCGTTATTTGAAAATTTGATAGCGTTGTTAAGTAAATTTCTGTAAATGGTGCTTAACATTTCCTTATCTGAATTTACAAAAGCATTCTTTGATGAACTGAAAATTAATTTTATTGATTTGTTCTGCGCTAAATTTTCAAGCAGTTGAATATTTTTCTCAACAATTTCATCTAAAAAGAAATTTTCTTTTTTCACTTTCAGATTTCCATCCTGCAAAGAAGCCCAATTTAAAAGATCAATTAAAAGATCGTGAGACTCGCGCGAAACTTTTTCGATATCGCTTATCAACATTTTTTTTTCTTCACCGGAAAGCGAATCAAATTCTTCTTTTAATAATTGCGAACTGTTGATCAAATAGTGAAACGGATTTTTAAGATCGTGCGCAACTATCGAAAAAAATCTGTCTTTTGTTTCGTTCAGATTCTGCAATTTTTTGTTCAGGTTCAAAAGCTGACTTTTATTTTTTGAAAGCGCCTTATTGTATTTTCTTATTATTCTGTTTTTTTTCCAGAATGAAAAAGCAAAAACAAAAGCAACGGCAAATACAATCGTAAGAAAATATTGAACGTACTCTTTTTGCTTCATTTCGAGTTTATTGATTGTATCGGATTTTTTTAAGATTTCATTTTCGCGAATTACCTTATCGTAATAATAATTTGCTTCTGCGCTTTTAATGATTTTTTCATTTTCAAGTTGATATAATTTTTCTTTGAATTTTATAAATTCATCGTAATATTTTGTTGCGGCCTCGAAATTTCCGCGGCTTTTTTCAAGTTCAATTTCAGATTTGTTAACAGAAACTAAAAGTGAATTTGAATTTAATTTTGTAGCCAAAGATTCTGCAATTTCAAGATATTTTTCTGCTTCTTTTTCTTTTTTAGTTTTGATAAAAAGATTTGCCATTGAGTTTGCGACGGCACATGCTCCAAAATCATTTTTATCAACAATAAATCTTTTAAAAGCATCTTCGTAAATTTTTTCTGAATCGTCAAATTTATTTTCTTTAAATAAAACATCGCCCAAAGCCGAGTTTGTATTTGCCAATCCGCTAAAATCTTTTAACTCAAGTTTCATTTTCTTAGTTTGGTTCAGAAAATTTTTTGCGGTTTGCAGATCATTCATTGCGGCGTAAGTAATTCCGATATAATGTAATGTATATGAAACTTGATATTTATCTTTTAATTCTTCTTTTATTTTGATGGCTTGATCGTAATATTTCAAGGCAAAATCATAGTTTCCAAGCAATCTGTAAATTGTTCCGATGTTTGTGTAAGCAAATGATTTGCCCATCAGATATTTTTCTTCTTCAAATTTATTTAATGCTTTAAAGTGAAATTCCAGTGCTTTTTCAAAAAGTCCGGCTTTTCTGTAGCAAACACCTATCTCATCAAATAATTTTCCCAGATTTTTACTTTTTTGAAAATTTGAATCGGAAATTACTTTTAATCCGAGTTCAAGCGCAAAAAACGGATTGCTGTTACGGTAAAAACTTAATGTGGCTGCAGCAGAATCAATTACATCTTCTTTATCAAGATAATAAAATGATTTTAATGTTGAATCAACGGAGTTTTGCGGAGTAGCAAATAAATTTGCAGCAAACAAAAAAACGATGAAAAGTATTTTAAAAGATTCGTTGAAAATTTTATGCATTATATAAATTTTTTGCTCAAAACATTTTTCTCCCACTTCATTATCGGTTTGAATGTGAAAAAGTTTAACGGAAATTAAAAATTTTTTTTTATTGCTGGAATTAAGATTAAAAAAGATAGATTTATCTTGAATTTACTACCGAAATATTTTACATTCTTGTAGAATTAAAAGATTCTTATTCCGTAACTTTTAAAAGGAATAAGCAAAATGGAAACTTATTTATATTTTTCACTTTTACCGGAATCTTTAATCGCCTCAATGCTTCCTCCGGAGGAATTCGGAAATTATCTTGCTATCGGCTCGAAAAAACGCACGCGCGGACAGGCAGTTTATTTTGAAGTTGATAAAAATTTTACAAGCGATTATTTTGCGCTTAATGACATTCCGGAAAAATGTAAACCCCATCCAAATGGCGAGCCTAAAAAATCAGTCTATATTTCTATCTACAGAGTTCTGGAAAATCTTCCGCTTAGCAAATTGAAAAAATTGTATCTGACTACTGATGACGGAAGAGTTCTTTCAATTGAGCAAAAAAAATATGAACCAGAAGTTGAAACCGGACTTCATCTTTATCAGGAAATTTCTCCGGTTACTCCGCGGATTGCAGGGAGTTTAAATCCTGTTGAGTTCAGCAGATTTGTTACCGATAGAAGCCAAAATGTTTCGGTGCCGAAAATTATTTTTACTGAATTGATTTTAGATGAATTAGCCGAAAATCCGGAAACCGGAAAAGCTGAAAATCTGCCTTATTCAAATTTGGAGCATTTACGCGATTGTTTGATCGAACTTAAACAAAACAAAAATAAATTTACCAAAACAGTTATCAGAAATTTTCCGGGAAATATTTTATACCGCACTTGTAAAAACGGATTTTTTGTTGGTAACGGAAATGAATTTTTGTTTTATCCTTTTCCATCAAAAGAAGAACTGGAAGAAAAATATTTTGCCTGGTGGCACTCGGCTTTAACTGTAAGTTTCAGTTTCTAAAATGCGGAGTTAAAATGTTCAACAATCTATTTTGGCTTGTTCCAATAAGTGCTGTTACGGCGCTTGTTTTTGCGTGGCTGTTTTTCAAACAAATGATGAAAGAAAGTGAAGGCAATGAACTGATGCAAAAAATTGCTTCGCATGTTAGAACCGGAGCAATGGCTTATTTGAAACAGCAATATAAAATTGTAGGAATGTTTTTTCTCGGGATAACAATTTTGTTCTCTATTATGGCTTACGGATTAAAAGTACAAAACGGCTGGGTTCCTTTTGCGTTTATTACAGGCGGATTTTTTTCGGGGTTGGCAGGATTTTTCGGAATGAAAACCGCAACTTACGCTTCCGCAAGAACAACAGAAGCTACAAGAATTTCTTTAAATAAAGGATTAAGAATTGCTTTCAGAAGCGGCGCGGTAATGGGTTTAGTTGTTGTAGGATTGGGATTGCTCGATATTTCAATCTGGTTTTTGGTTTTGAATTATTTTTATCCCGTTACCCAAAATGATTCGCATAATTTAATGATAATTACAACAACAATGCTGACCTTTGGAATGGGTGCTTCAACGCAAGCTTTATTTGCAAGGGTTGGCGGCGGAATTTTTACTAAAGCGGCCGATGTTGGCGGTGATCTCGTCGGTAAAGTTGAAAGTGGAATTCCTGAAGATGATCCGCGCAATCCCGCCACAATTGCAGATAATGTTGGTGATAATGTTGGCGATGTTGCTGGAATGGGCGCGGATCTTTATGAATCTTATTGCGGATCAATTTTGGCAACTGCCGCGCTTGGTGCATCTGCTTATCTCGAAAATTCAGAATTGCAATTAAAAGCCGTTCTAACTCCAATGTTAATTGCGGCAATTGGAATTTTACTTTCTGTAATCGGAATTTTTTCCGTTAAAACAAAAGAAGATGCAACTCAAAAAGATCTGCTTAAAGCTCTTTCATTCGGAATAAATTTAAGCTCGGTATTAATTTTGATCTTTTCATTTGCGGTTGTAAAAATTATAGATCTTCCGAATTCAATAGGAATTTGGGGAGCAATTGTTGCCGGAATTATTACGGGAGTTATAATCGGAAAGGCAACAGAATATTATACTTCGCATTCATACCCGCCAACCAAAAGAATTGCGAATAACGCTAAAACCGGTCCGGCAACTGTAATAATTTCAGGACTCGGCGAAGGAATGCTTTCAACAGTAATTCCTGTTTTTTCGGTTGCCGCAGGAACAATTAC
Organism: uncultured Melioribacteraceae bacterium; assembly: GCA_965365345.1. Classification (GTDB taxonomy): domain Bacteria; phylum Bacteroidota; class Ignavibacteria; order Ignavibacteriales; family SURF-24; genus CBDUBH01. The sequence continues at coordinate 18,130 of CBDUBH010000056.1, read as the reverse complement.
GGCTTTTCTTTTTGCATCAAATTTTAATATGAGTAATTTGAGCCTTGGTTTATACGGAATCGGAATTGCCGCGGTCGGAATGCTTTCAACACTTGGAATTACTTTGGCAACTGATGCTTATGGACCAATTGCAGATAATGCCGGCGGAAATGCTGAAATGAGCGGATTAGGTGAAAAAGTCCGCCGCAAAACTGATGCGCTTGATGCTTTGGGAAATACAACCGCAGCAACAGGAAAAGGTTTTGCAATCGGATCTGCCGCTTTAACCGCTCTTGCACTTTTGGCTTCCTACATTGAAGAATTAAGAATTGGACTTCTACGGATAGGTAAAAATGTATTACAATTTTCAGATGGATTTTCAATTGAAACTTCAAAAGCGCAGCTAAGTGATTTTATGAATTATTATAATGTAAATTTGATGAATCCGATAGTACTGATCGGAATTTTTACCGGCTCAATGATGGCTTTTGTTTTTTGTGGTTTAACAATGAACGCAGTTGGAAGAGCAGCATCAAAAATGGTTGATGAAGTAAGAAGGCAATTCAGGGAAATTCCCGGAATTATGACGGGAAAAGCGGAACCGGATTATGCTCGCTGCGTTGAAATTTCAACAATAGGCGCACAACAGGAAATGATAATTCCTTCACTACTGGCAATTTTAACACCGGTTTTAACAGGATTGATTTTCGGAGTTGCCGGTGTAATGGGATTATTGATTGGCGGACTTTCAACGGGATTTGTACTTGCAGTTTTTATGGCAAACTCAGGCGGCGCTTGGGATAATGCCAAAAAATTTATTGAAGAAGGAAATCTGGGCGGCAAAGGCTCCGAAGCACATAAAGCATCAGTAATTGGCGATACTGTTGGCGATCCTTTTAAAGATACATCCGGTCCGAGTTTGAATATTCTGATAAAACTTATGAGCATGGTTGCAATTGTTATGGCAGGATTAACAGCGGCTTTCAGTATCTTTTAAATTTTTTATAATATTAAATAAAAATCTTGATGATTCCGGAATAAGATAAAAGATTGTTTCGGAATTTTTTTATGCTAAAATGAAAATTATTTTCCGATAATTATCTTGAAATTCAATTTTATTATTCTGATTTCTTAAAAATTATACATAAAAAAATAAATAAAAAGATGTTTTGTTTGATTAAAATTAATTTTATTATGCAGAATAAAAAATTGGACATTAATTGTTATTTTTGTCTCTGAAATATTTTAAAATAATTTATATAAAATAGATGACTAAAAAGTCTTTGGGAATTTGCATTGGCGCTTCAACGGTTTCAGCCGTAATTTTGAATAAAGAATTCAATTCAATTAATATAGAATCCAAAATAAACATTACCCACAACGGAAATCCGAAAAAAGTATTAAGCAAAATTTTCAGCGGAGAAATTCCAAATAAAATTGCCGTCACAGGGAAAAAATTCAGAAATTATTTAAACCTGACTTCAATTCCTGAAGCCGAATCGGTTGAACTTGCATTAGATTTTATGAAGATTAAAACCGATATCGTTATTTCTGCCGGCGGTGAAAATTTTATTGTTTATGTATTGGATAAATCAAATAAAATTTCAAAAATTTCTACCGGAAATAAGTGCGCATCCGGAACAGGAGAATTTTTTCTACAACAGATCGGAAGAATGAATCTGGATGTTGAAGAAGCGATCATTTACGGTGAATCCGGTGAACCGTATAATATTTCGGGAAGATGTTCCGTATTTTGCAAATCGGATTGCACGCACGCTTTGAATAAAGGAGTTGCAAAAGAAAATGTTGTTGCCGGGCTTTCCAAAATGATGGCGCAAAAAATTACCGAACTTACTTCGAAAATTCCGCATAATAATGCTTTGATGATCGGCGGAACTTCGCAAAACAGAGCGATGGTAAAATATTTGCGCGAACAATTAAACGATCTTTTCATCCCTGAAGAAGCGCCTTATTTTGAAGCTTTGGGCGCGGCAATTTTTGCAATGCAAAACGAAACAAAAATTTTAGATCAGCAAAATCTATTTTCGGAAAATCATTCAGCTTTTTCTTTTCACAAATCTTTAAAAGAATTTTCTCATCTCGTAAAATTCGAAGAATTTAAAAATGAAATTCCAAAAGAAAACGACGAATGTATTTTGGGATTGGATGTTGGTTCAACAACAACAAAAGCAATTTTATTAAGAATAAATGATAATGCAATTCTGGCTTCGGAATATTTGCGAACAAACGGCGATCCGGTTCAAGCTTCAATTGATTGTTACAAAAGTTTGAAAGATCAAATTAATGTTCCGGTAAAAATTTCGGGACTCGGAGTCACAGGTTCGGGAAGGCACATTTCCGGACTTCATGCATTGACAGAAGGCGTTATAAATGAAATTATTGCGCACGCAACCGCGGCGGTTCATTTTGATAAAGATGTTGATACAATTTTTGAGATCGGCGGACAGGATGCAAAATATACTTTCATAACCGCGGGCGTTGCTTCTGATTACGCAATGAATGAAGCATGTTCGGCGGGAACAGGATCGTTTTTGGAAGAAGCCGCAAAAGAATCTTTAAATATCAATTATAAAGAAATAGGTGAGATTGCACTAACGGCAAAAACTCCACCAAATTTTAATGATCAATGTGCGGCGTTTATAAGCAGCGATATCAAAAACGCTTTGCACGAAGGACTATCGAAAGAAGATATTGTCGCCGGACTCGTTTATTCAATTTGTATGAATTATAACAACCGCGTTAAAGGAAATCGTCCGGTCGGTAAAAAAGTTTTTATGCAAGGCGGAGTTTGCTATAATAAAGCAGTGCCGGTTGCAATGGCTGCTTTAACCGGAAAAGAAATTATTGTTCCGCCGCAGCCCGGATTGATGGGAGCTTTCGGAGTTGCGCTCGAAATTAAAAACAGAATTAATTTAGGATTAATTGAAAAAACAAATTTCAATCTTACTGAATTAATTGATAGAAAAGTTAACTACGATAAATCATTTATTTGTGCCGGCGGCGCCGAAAAGTGCGATAGAAAATGCTCAATTTCACTTATCAGAATTGATGATAAAAAATATCCGTTCGGCGGCGCGTGCGATAAATATTACAATATTCAAATTGACTCTAAGAAAAAGAAAAATGAAATTGATTACGTAAAATTGCGGCAGGAACTTGTTTTCGAAAAATATATAAATGAAATTCCATTACCGGTAAATGCGGCTACAATCGGAATATCAAAATCATTTTTAGCAAATACTTTTTATCCGCTTTATTATAACTTTTTTACACAGCTCGGATTTAAAATTATTTTGGGCGACAATCCAAATCAAAAAGGCATTGAAAAGAAAACAGCCGCATTTTGCTATCCCGTTGAATTGGCTCACGGATTTTTTCAGGATCTGATTGATAAAGATCCCGATTATATTTTCATGCCGCACATAACAGAAATATTTGAGCCGCAAGAAAAAGAGCCGAGCAAAACCTGCGTGCTTTTGCAATCTGAATTCTATTACCTTAAATCAACTTTTAAAAATGAAATTGATAAAAGAAAAATTTTATCGCCGGTTTTGAATTTCAGCAAAGGATTTTCAGAAGTTAAAAATGAATTTGTAAAATTAGCGGTTCAATTAAGAAAAGTAAAAAAGGATGCCGAATTTGCTTTTGATTTTGCGCTTGAACAATATCAAAAAATGATCTCGGAGTTTAAAGAACTCGGCAAGCAGGCAATTTCAGAACTTGAAAAAGATAAATCAAAATTTGCGGTCGTACTTTTCGGACGCGCTTATAATTCATTTGTTAAAGAAGCGAATTTAGGAATTCCGCAAAAATTTTCATCACGAGGAGTTTCGATAATACCGCATGATTTTCTTTCAGCAGAAGAATTCCAAAGTTACGATCACATGTATTGGGGAGCTGGAAAACAAATTTTGCGCACAGCGAGATTTGTAAAAGATCATTCGCAATTATTCGGAACATACATTACGAATTTCAGCTGCGGACCCGATTCCTTTATAATTTCGTACTTCAGAAATAATATGGCGGAAAAGCCCTCTCTAACTTTGGAACTCGACAGCCATTCTGCCGATGCGGGAATTAATACAAGAATTGAAGCTGCGCTTGATATCATTAAAAGTTACAGGGAAATTTCTTCCGGAAAAGAAAATGAAATTTTATTAAACGGCTTCAGACCATTGAAAATAAAGAGCGAAATCAAGTTTACTGATTCCGATGGAAATGAACTTTCCGTGTTTGATAAAAATGTAAAAATGATTTTGCCGAGTATGGGAAATATCGGGAGCGAAGCATTTGCCGCTGCATTCAGGCATATCGGAATTAACGCGGAAGCTTTACCGATTTACAATTCCATCACTTTGCTTAAAGGAAGAGGAAATTCATCTTGTAAAGAATGTCTTCCATTAATTTTGAACGCCGGTTCATTATTGGAATATTACGAAAATAAAAAAGCCGAAAATGAAAAAACTCTTTTTTTTATGGCAAAAGGTGAAGGTCCTTGCAGATTAGGGCAATATCACATTTTCCTTGATGATTTAATTTCCCAAAAGAAATTAAGAAATTTCGGCATTTATACTTTGTCCGATGAAAATTCATACGAAGGTTTGGGCAATAAATTTACTATGCGCGGCTGGAACGCTGTTGCAATTTCTGACGTGCTGAAAAATATTTACAACGCAATTCAGGCACTTGCCGTTGATAAAGAAAAAGCTAATTCTATTTTTGAAATCGAATTAAAAAAGATCTTAATTTCAATTGAAAAAGATTCACAAAAAGATCTTTACAAGCAGTTGGAAAAATCCGCAAAAGAACTTGCAAAAATTGAACGCAAAGAATCAATTGAAGAAGCGAAAAAAGTAATATTAACCGGCGAAATATTCGTGCGTCATGATGAATTTTCGCGTGTGGATCTTATTGAAAAATTAAGCGCCAAAGGATTTGTTGTAAAAGTTGTTCCAATCGGCGAATACATTTATTATTCAAATTATTTAGCTGCGCAGGAAAATGATATTTATTCATCGAAACTTTTGCAAAAAATGAAATTCAAAATTCGCGATTTTATGCAGATAAAGATCGAACGCAAAATAAAAGAAGCGCTTTGTAAATCCGGATTTGTTGATTTTGAAATGATAAAAGTTGATGAAGTAATTTCAAAAGCATCGCACTTAATAAAACCCGAATTAACAGGAGAAGCAATATTAACAGTAGGTTCATCTCTTAAAGAAATTATGACTGATGTTTGCGGAGTAATTTCTATCGGTCCTTTTGGATGTATGCCGGCGCGCGTTGCCGAATCGATCTTAACCAACGAAATGAACATTGAAGGAAAAGAAAAAGCAGAACAAAAAAATATTGAAAATTTTGAAATTGACGAACTTCCGTTTTTGGCAATTGAGACCGATGGCAATGTTTATCCGCAAATAATTCAAAGCAAGATAGAAGTTTTTATGCTTCAAGCAGAAAGATTACACGAAAAATTAATGAACGGAGGTTATGAAAAAAAAGAATATATAAAAGAAATTTTTACTAAGCTTATTTCAAGTTATGAAAAGGAAAAAGAACTTCCCGCACCCGTTCCGCAATATAATGAGATTGAATAAAAAGATATAAAGATTATAAAAATTAAATGTTGTTGTTGGTCATTTCGAATCTGAAGGATGAGAAATCTTGCAGCTTTTTTATTCTTCCAACAATTATTGAGAGCCGGAATTAAACATTTTGTAATTAAAACTTAATGTTAGTTTTTTTTGTAGAGACGTAGAATGCTACGTCTCTACAGTAAAAAATTTGAAATTGATTTTATTTTATGAAAAGACGGGATATATCTCGTCTCTACATTTGAACATTTTATTTTAAAGTTGATTAAAATAATTCTAAATTCTTAATTCTACATTCTAAATTATTATAAAATTTCCTTTTCCAATTTGTTTAACGTTGATTCAAAATATTTAAATTCCGGATCGTTTTTACCTTCTTCGCGTGATTTTTGAATCGCTAGTTTCGCTGCTTTCTTATCGCCTTTTTGGAGCATCAATTTTGCTTTCACAAAATTATTGTAATATGTAGATTTTATTTGGATTGATTTTTCAATCCAATCAATTGCTTCATCCAAATGAACTTTACTTTCAACTGCGTAATTTGCCGCTGCGGCGTAAACAACCCAATCATCTTTTTTTGCATCATCAAAAGCTTTCTTAATATTTTCGTAAGCTTTTTTATCAACATTCATTTTTACGTCAAATGAAACTTTAACTTTTTCCCATTCTAAATTTACTGTAGCGGAATTATAATTTATATCAGAAAAAGTAAAAAGAAGACTTTCCGTGTGAGCATTTGTTTCAGGTTTAACTTTTATTCTCAACGCATCTTTTGTACTGTCGTAATTGAAAGATCCCCATTGTTTTGAATTTCTGTTAAAGATTACGATCCATTCATCTTTACCGGGAATTGTAAAAAGCGCGTATTTCCCGGCTTCAAGTTTTTGTCCGTTAATCTGAACGCTATCGCCAAAAGTAATTGTGGTTGCTTCATCGGCTCCGGTGCGCCAAACTTCGCCGTATGGAACAAGTTCGCCCCAAACAATTCTTTCACGAACGTTCGGTCTGCTGTATGAAATTGCAATTTCGGAAAGTCCTATTATTTGCGTAACGGTTGATTTAGGACTTAATTTCGGAAGCTGAAGCTGCGCCAAACTTTCGCAAAATTGAGCGCACGCAAAAACGAAAATCAAAATTAAAAAAGATCTTTTCATATTAAATTCCGATCAAATTATTATTTAAGTTTATTAAAATATAATACTAAAAAAATCAAAAGTTCAATTTTAAAAATTAAGTTTTAAATCCGGATAAATTTTTAAGTTGATAATATTTTTCAAAAATATCTTTTTGAATTATTGAATTGAAATAAATATTTCGAAATATCAATTTAACTATGAATGAATGGATTCTGAAATTCAAAAATGAAATTTCTAAAACAATTAATTAATAAAAGATGCTGAACAAAAAAATATATTTTTTAGGCAAAAATTTAAAAACGATTAAATTATTAATGCGGCAGTTTAAGAAAAATCAAAATGATTTTACTATCTTTAAATATTGATTTTTCACTTTAATGATTTTGAAACAGGAAATTTATGGCATTAAAAAAATCCACAAAACATAACGCACTAAAACCAAATGAATTAAAATCGGCTTGCAATCCTGATCTTTTTGAATTTGATACAACAAAAAATGTTTCCGCAATTCACGAAATAATCGGTCAGGAAAAAGCGCTTAAATCTTTGAAGGTCGGCGTAGAACTTTGGAGCACAGGCTACAATATTTTTATCGCGGGACTTTCAGGAACGGGAAAAGCTACCACAGTAAAAAAATTGCTGGAATCAATCCGACCGCAATGCCCCATTCTTAATGATTACGCTTATGTTTATAATTTTGAAAATCCGGATGAACCAAAACTTTTAATTTTTCCTGCCGGCGATGCCGAAAAATTTAAAAACGATATTTCAGATACAATAAAATATCTTCAGGAAAAAATTCCGCAATCACTTGAAAATGAATCTTACAAAGATGAAAAAAACAGAATAGTAGGTGAGTTTAATAAAGATCATCATCATTTACTCGAAAGATTTAAAGAAAAATTGAACAAAGAAAATTTTTCCTTGGGACAAGTTAAAGAAGACGGATATTCGCGTCCTGAAGTTTTTTATGTTTTTAATGATGAACCGGTCGTTGTTCAACAACTTGAAGAGCAGGTGAAAGAAGGAAAGATTTCGAAAGATGAAGTTTTAAAAATAACCAATAAATACGCGCGTTATCAGGAAGAACTTCAATCTGTATTTAAAAAAGAATTAGAATTAAGCCAAACTTACCGTGTAAAATTAGAAAACTTGGAAAAAGAAGCCGTAAGCGTTTTGGTGAAAAGTTCAATTGACAGATTAAAAGAAAAATATCCTATAGAAAAAGTTGTAAATCATTTAACAAAAGTTGAAGAAAATATTCTTGATTCATTAGATTATTTTACCGGAATAAAACCGCGCAGCGAAGAAACAAAAGAAGGAATTATAATTGATTACTTTAAAGAATATGAAGTAAATGTTATTCTTGATAATTCGCATACAAAAGAGTGCCCGATAGTAATTGAAACAACTCCATCATTTACAAATCTTTTCGGAACAATTGAAAAATTCAGTGACGGAAACGGCGGCTGGTACGCGGATTTTACAAAAATAAAAGCCGGCTCGCTGCTTAAAGCAAACGGCGGATATTTGGTTTTAAACGCAATGGATGCTTTTCAAGAGCCAGGAGTTTGGAAAACTTTGAAAAGAGTTTTAATGTACGGTAAAGTAGAAATTCAGGATTTTTCAAGTTATTATTTCTTTTCACCGACTTTGTTAAAGCCTGAATCCATTGAATGTACAATAAAAGTAATTTTCATCGGAAGCAATTATTTATACTCGCTTTTGGCAGAGTATGAAGATGATTTTAAAAAGATATTTAAAATTAAAGCCGATTTTGATTATGAAATGCCGCGTAATTCAAAATCTGAAATTGAATATGCAAGATTCATAAAAAAAATGATTGAATCGGAAAAGTTAAAAGATTTTGATAACAGCGCAATTTCAACTGTAATTGAATATGGTTCAAGATACGCAGAACATAAAGGAAAATTGACAACAAGATTTTCATTTGTTGCCGATCTTGTTCGCGAAGCAAATTTTTGGGCAAATGACAGCGGAAGCGAAATCGTTACGGATTATCATGTAAAAGAAGCGTACGATAGCGGAAAAGAAAGACATTCACTTTTTGAATCTAAACTTCAGGAAATGATTCAGGAAGGTTCGATCTTAATTGATACCGAAGGCGCTAGAGTTGGACAGGTGAACGGACTTGCCGTTTACGGTTCATCATATTACTGGTTCGGAAAGCCGACAAGAATTACTGCAACAGTTTCATTAGGAAATGGAAACATTATCAATGTAGAGCGCGAAGCGGGATTAAGCGGAAATACGCACAATAAAGGCGTTTTGATAATTAACGGATATTTCAGAGAAACTTTCGGGCAAAATAATCCGCTTGCATTTACTGCAAGTCTTGTTTTTGAGCAAGGTTATGGATTAATTGATGGAGATAGTGCAACTGCTGCGGAAATTTGTGCGCTGCTTTCAACATTGGCTTGCGTACCGATAAATCAATCATTTGCAATTACCGGATCTGTAAATCAAAAAGGAGACATTCAACCTATCGGCGGAGTTAACGAAAAAATTGAAGGCTTTTTTGATATTTGTAAAGAACGAGGCTTAACTAAAAAACAGGGAGTCATAATTCCTGAACAAAATGTAAGAAATCTTATGCTGCGTGAAGATGTTATTGAAGCCGTTAAAAATAAAGAGTTTCATATTTATTCTGTAACAAGAATTGAAGAAGCAATTGAAATTTTGACCGGAGTAAAAGCAGGAAAAAAATTAAAAAGCGGACATTACGAAGCCGATACAATTTACGGCAATGTTGAAAAAAGATTAAAAGAAATGTATTCAAAATTAAAGCCCGTAACTCAAATTAAGAATAACGCAATTGCACCAAAAATAAATCAAGTAAATCAAACAAATAAAAAAGGAAGAAAAAGTTGAAATTAAAAGTTGCAAAAACTAAGATACTTTGTACGTTAGGACCTTCTACCGATAGTGTAGAAAAAATCAAAAGTTTAATACACAATGGCGCCGATGGATTAAGACTAAACTTTTCGCATGGTTCGTTTGATTATTACGAAACATTATTCAAAAATATAGAAACTGCAATAAATGATGAACAACTTCCTCTAACAGTTTTGCAGGATTTGCAGGGACCAAAAATAAGAGTCGGTGATATTGAAGGCGGAGCCGTTGAAATTAAAGCGGGAAATAAAATTGAAATTACCATAGAAGATATTAAAGGCACTGCAGAAAAAATTTCAACATCGTATAAACGAATTATTGATGATGCCGCAATTGGCGATAAAATTTTGATAAATGACGGCTTGCTTAAACTGATAGTTATAGATAAAAAAGATAATTCAATTGTTTGCGAAATTATTGAAGGCGGAGTTTTAAGTTCAAGAAAAGGAATGAACCTTCCCGGAATGAATATAAGTCTTCCCGCAGTTACCGAAAAAGATTTGGAAGCACTGGAATTTGCAGCTTCCAAAAGGCTTGATTTTATTGCACTTTCCTTTGTACGCAAAGCTGAAGATATAATAAAATTAAGATCATGGCTCGAAAGAAAATATATCAATAAACCGATAATAGCAAAAATTGAGAAAAAAGAAGCAGTTGATAATTTTGAAGAAATCTTGAAAGCTGCTGATGGAATTATGATTGCGCGCGGTGATCTTGGAGTTGAAATGCAGCCGCAGGAAGTTCCTTTAATTCAAAAAAGCATTATTAAAAGATGTAACGAAGTCGGCAAAATCGTGATCACCGCTACACAGATGCTTGAATCAATGATTCAAAATCCGGTTCCCACAAGAGCCGAAGCTTCGGATGTTGCAAATGCAGTTTGGGACGGTACCGATGTCGTAATGTTAAGCGGCGAAACTTCAGTAGGAAAATACCCTATTGAAGCCGTTAAAATGATGAACGATATTTTGGTTAAAACCGAAACAACTTTTCCTTACACAAGAAAAATAAATTATGAAGTTCCGGAATTAATCCAGGAAAATCTTTTCGATTCAACCGGAAGAGCGATAAACATAATTGCAGATCAGGTGAAAGCAAAAATAATTGTTGTGTTCAGTTACAACGGAAGAAAAGCAAAAGTAATTTCCAAATACAGACCTAATGCAAAAATTATAGCGATCACAAATCGCCATGATACAGTTGCGCATTTGAATTTGTATTGGGGAATTTCGGCTTATTACATGGAAGATATTGAAGATCCCGATACAGCAGTTGTAAACGGATTGAATTTGCTTAAAGATAAATTTCTGGCATTTAAAGATGATATTATAGTTTTTACATCCGGAGTTCCGATTTCCGATAAATCGAGACAAAATTGGATACGCTTTGCTACAATTTAATTTTAAAGATCAATAATTCAGTTTTGAAAATAAAATTAAAACCGGCTTTCATTTTTCGTGGGAGCCGGTTTTTTTATATCCTTTTTTGCAACCAAAAATTTTAATAAAATGTTTTTAAATTCAGGACTGAAAAAGTAATAAATGATTAATTTTATTATTAAAATAAAGTGATCATAAAAAGTAATTTTAAAATTTATAGTTTTCATAATTAACTTATCGTAATTCCCGCAAAGTCCGGAATCTTTCCGAAAATTAATTTTATGAAAAAAGATTCCGGACAAGCCGGAATGACAATAGAAAGAAATTGTTTTTATATCAAAAAATTATAAGGTTCATTCAAATAAAATAAACTATGAACGAAGAATTAAAATTGGCTGATTGGTGGGAAGTTACCGAAAATGACAAAATACTTTGCACGCTTTGTCCGAGGTATTGCACAATGAGCGAAGGACAAGCCGGATTTTGCTACATCAGAAAAAATATCGGTGGAAAATTATACTCGCTTGGCTACGGACATCCCACAGGATTCGGAATTGATCCGATTGAAAAAAAACCTTTAAATCATTTTTTACCGGGAACTCAAATTTTAAGTTTCGGAACTGCCGGCTGCAATTTAGGCTGTAAATTTTGTCAGAATTGGAGTATGAGCAAAGCAAAATTGGATGACTTAAATTCGCTTGATGTTTCACCCGAAGGCGTTGTAAAAATTGCAAAACAATATAAAACTCCTTCGATAGCTTACACTTATAACGATCCTACTATTTTTGGCGAGTATGTTATTGATATTTCAAAAATTGCGCGTGAAGAAGGAATAAAATCCGTAATGGTAACCGCCGGCTATATTGATAAAAAAGCACGCAAAGATGTTTACAAATATATTGATGCTGCAAATGTTGATCTGAAAGCATTCAGCGAAAATTTTTATCACAAAATAACTTTCTCGCATTTGAAAGATGTGCTGGATACTTTGCTTTGGCTAAAAAATGAAACCAATATCTGGTTTGAAATTACCACGCTTTTAATTCCCGGTGAAAACGATTCGCCCGAAGAAATAAAACAAATGACAAATTGGATAGTTGAAAATCTTGGTGAAAATGTTCCGCTTCATTTTACAGCTTTTCATCCTGATTTTAAAATGACAGATAAGATCAGAACTCCCGGTTCAACTTTAAATACGGCGCGCGAAATTGCTATTTCCGCAGGATTAAATTTCGTTTACGTTGGAAATGTGCATAATTTAAAAGGACAAACAACTTATTGTCCGAATTGCAAAACGGAATTAATTGAGCGTGATTGGCATTCAGTGCTTTCAAATAATTTAAACGGAAACAGATGCAAAAAGTGCGGAACCGAAATTGCGGGAAAATTTTCATTATAAAAAAAGTTAGCTTTACTTTTTTCAAATTCCGGATATATTGAATTATAGGAAACGCCCTAAAAAAGAGTAAATATTTTACATTGCAAAATCTTTAAAGCATCGTAATATTATTAATAGGAGCCGTTATACGAAATAAACAGATTTTTTGAATAAGAGCAGGTAAAACGAAATGAGAATTGTAAAATATTTTACACCGGAGGAGGCGAGACGAACTTTACCTTTAGTTAAAAGAATTGTTCGGGATATTATAAATGCGGGAGTTGCTATGCGAACTCTTGCGGCAAATGTTGAAGGAGATCTTTTAGATAATCCTGAAATTCAAAATGTAGCAACTGATATTAATAGCTATATGCAGGAATTAGAAGAAATCGGGTGTTATTATAAAGATTGGAATTTCACTATCGGGCTGGTTGATTTTCCTTCCAAAATTGATGAACGGGAAGTTATGCTGTGCTGGAGAAGTGATGAAGATGATATAAAATTTTTTCACGAAGTTGATGAAGGCTACTCCAACAGAAAAATGATTCCCGAAACTTATTTTTATTCCAAAGTTTCGTAAGCAAAACAATTTGATTTATTGAAAATCCGGAATAGTCAGGAAGATATTTTTCCCGTTTATTCCGGATTTTCTTTTTTAAATTCAGCAGATAAAATTTATGAAGAATATTTGTATTTACATCACAAAAAATTATTGAACTTCTTCACTTTTTTTACTTCTTATCAAAAATGAATGAGTTATTTCAACAGCTTTTTCAAGCATTTTTGTAACCGAGCAATATTTCGTTTGCGAAAGTTCAATTGCTCTTTCAACATCTTTTTCGGGAATATTTTCACCGTAAAAAACAAATTCAATATGAATTTTTGTAAAAACCTGCGGATGTTCTTCGGCGACATCGGCGGTAATGTTCATTTCAAAATCTTCTACATTCACTCTTTTCTTTTTAAGAATATTTACAACATCGCTTCCTGTGCAGCCGCCTAATCCTAACAACACTAATTCCTTTGGTCTGATTCCGGCACTGCTTCCGCCGAATTCTTCAGGACCGTCCATAGTTATCCAATGATTTGAATCGGTTTTTCCCGTAAAGGTAATTCCTTTCATCTGTTTGATATACGCTTTTTTTGTTGCCATTATTTTCTCCGCATTTCTTTAAAAGTAAAAAATCAATTATTATAAATAATATGATGAAATATTAAATAAAAAGGTGCAAATACTTTTCTTAAAAATTTAAATTATTTTAAAACTTTCATAAAAGATTTTTGAATAAATTGACAGCGCCAAATTATAATTAAAAAATGACTTTTACTTTAATCAATAAATTTAAAACAAAAAAAGCGAAGAAATTTCCTCGCCTTAACTTTTTCCGTTTATAATTTTACCGGATTTTAATTTTACATCACATTATTGCTTTTTAGCAAAAACAAAACTTGCGTAATTTTTATCATCATCCAAAATGTGATTTTGAATCCAGTTTATAAGTAATTCCAAAACCAAAAGTGATGACCTGAAATCTTCGGGATTCAAATTTTCCTGAAGTTCATTTAATTTGTCAATCAACTTTTGATGGCGCTCTTTATGAAATTCATAATCGGGATAGTTATCTTCAAGCATTAATTGTTCTTCAAGCGAAAAATGATATTTTGTGTACTCGCTAAGTTTTACGACCGTTGCCGAAACAATTTCGGCGGAATTTCCTTCTTTAATTGCATCACGAAGTTCGCGTGCTATATCAAAAAGCTCCTGATGTTGATCATCAACTTCAGTTAAGCCTATGCTGTTAGATGTTTTCCAATGAAAGATAGACATTTGTTCCTTTCAAAAATTATTTCATATAAGGTGTATATTTTTTATCAGTATCAAGAATGTGACCCATTAACCAGTTTTTCAAAAAGTCCATAATTTCAAGGGAAGTCATAAAACTTTTATGATTGAAATTCATTTGATAATCTGTAACTTTTTCAAAAAATTTCATGTGTTCCGTTTTATGTTTTGCCAGATCAGGATATTTTTTTTGCTCCATCATTTTTTCTTCGGCAGTAAAATGAACACGCGCATAATCAGATAATTTTTGCAAAGTAGAAGAAATTATATCTTTTGATTTTCCGGCTTTCATTGCATCGTGAAGTTCATTGATATAATTGAAAAGCATTTGATGCTGCGCATCCAATTCTTTTACGCCAACGCTGTAGTTCTCATTCCAAACTAAAAATGCCATAGAATTATTTCCTTTTCTATTTTTTATTTGTACACAATTATCGAATAAATAAATTTAAATTTGAATTACGAGATCCCGATCTCATTCAAAAATTTTGCAAGATCTTTATCTTTCAATTCCAAATGATTTTTAAGCCAGTTTTTTAAGAATACCGTAAAATCAACAAGATCCGCGCCCGATTCAAAATCTTTTGTGTATTCCTTCACTTTTCTTAAAAATCTATCGTGCTCAAGCTTATGAGAATAATAACCAAAATATTTATGTTTTTTCATGTAACTTTCTTCGCAATTGAAATGTTTTACCGCACTTGCAGAAAGTTCATCTATTATAAGTTGCAGAAAATCACGGCTTTTGTTTTGTTCTATGGCATCATTTAAATTATTGCAGAGATCAAAAATTTCGTGATGCTGATCATCAAATTCTTTTACATTAATTTTTTCTTCTTCGTTCCAAACTAACAGCATTAAAATCCTTTAATAAATTGTGCGATAGAATTTAACTTTATCTTTTTAAATTATCAACGTGTAAAAATTAAGTAATTATTAATTTTAAAATGATTTTTTGAAGATGAGCTTACTTTCTGCGTAAAAAATATAAAATTAAAGTTAAAATTATGCTAAGCAGAATGGAAGTTGCAATAGGAAAATAAACAGTGAAATTTTTCTTTTTGATCACAATATCTCCGGGCAGTTTTCCCAAAAAAGGAATTTTACCCGAAAAAGTTAAAATGATTCCGAAAATCAAAATTACGATTCCGGTTATAATTAATATTTTTCCTAATGGCTGCATTTGAATTTAGAATATATAATTTAGAATTTAAGAATACAGAATGTAAGAATTTTTGAACAACACAAAGATAAATATTTTGGCGCAATGAATTGGGAAAATTTATTTCAAAATAATGATGTAAAATTTTCAATTAAGAAAATATCCGGATTTTCCCGGTTTAATCGAAACCACAATGAAAGCTGCAAAGATTTCTCTCCGCCTAAAGCGGACTTGCCTACCGGCAGGCAGGTTCGAAATGACAAGGTTATTTGAATGCTTTCTGATTCCCGGGGCGCTCCGCTTGCGAGAATGACAGCGTAATCTTAAAATTACATTTCCTTAAATATTTTTATTTTTTAACTTTTCCATTCTTCCATTTTCCATTTTTCCATTACTTAACTAACACCATCTTTTTAGAAATAAAATTTTTTTCATTTTGAATTTGATAAAAATAAATTCCGCTTGCCAAATCTGAACCGTCAAAATTTACTTTGTAATTTCCGGCTGATTGAATTTTATCAACCAAAGTTTCAATTTCTTTTCCGAAAATATCATAAACTTTCAATCTTACATTTCCTGAATTTGAAAGTTGGTAGCTGATTGCAGTCGAAGGATTAAATGGATTCGGATAATTATCATATAATTTGAATCCCTGGTCATTATTATTTCGCGGAACGGAAGTAGCGGAATTGTTCTTTATCTTATAAATTCTACCATCAAACGCGCAAATATATAATTCGTTTTCGTCATCAACACCGAAAGATGAAATTGGTTTTTTCGCATCGATAAGTAATTGATTTTGCGCTTGTGAATTTCCATCGTAAGTTAAAGCCCAGATTTTTCCCGAAACAAAATCGGCATAAATATATTTTCCTTGAAGTTCAGGTAAATTTGCGCCGCGGTAAACATAGCCGCCGGTAATTGAATAACCGCCTTGATCGTTATGTTCATATTCCCAAACCGGCATTGTTAAGCCCGTTGTATCACAATCTGACGAAGGATTGAAACAATGAAATCCTTCCATAATTCGCCAGCCGTAATTTTTTCCTTTTTCGATTATATCAATTTCTTCGTATTTATTTTGCCCGACATCGCCGGTCCAAAGCCGGCCCGTTTGCGGATCAAAACTGTAACGCCAGGGATTTCTTAAACCGGTTGCCCAAATTTCCGGCAGGTAATTTTGATCATTCACAAAAGGATTATCAGCAGGAATTCCGTACGATTTTCCATCTGATGCGCTGTTTACATCGATCCGCAGCATTTTTCCTAAAAATGATTTATTGTTTTGTGCGTAATTCTGCGGATCTCCGCCCGAGCCGCCATCGCCAAATCCTACATATAAAAATCCATCAGGACCAAAAGCTAATTGTCCCGCATTGTGATTTGAATACGGCTGCTCTTGGGTTAAAAGGATTTTTTCACTGTTTGGATCGGCAGAATTCGGATCGTTTGAACTAACGGAATACTGCGCAATTATTGATCTTCGCGGACCATCGGCGGTATAATTTACATAAAATAATTTATTGTTTTTGAAATCCGGATGAAAAGCCAAACCGAGCAATCCCATTTCGCCGCCGCTTTCAACTTTATTTTTTATATCAAGAAAAGTTTTAAGTTCGGCATTTTCCTCATTTTTATTAAAGGCATAAATAACGCCTTCCTGAGTTACAACAAAAATTCTTCCGCTTCCATCTTTTGCTGATTGCAGATCGAGCGGATTTTGAAAATTGAAATTCGGGAAAGCAATTTCAAGTTGATAATCGGAATTTTGACTTGATGAAACTTCATTTTGCGCATTTTTACAAGATGTAAAAACAAACATTAAAAGAATTAAAAATATTTTCATAACGATCTCCGAAATTGAAATTCAATTTATAGAATGTAAGATAGAAATATTTTTCAAAGTTGAAATTGAAATAATAGAATGGAAAAATGTAAATGTTAAGAATTTAAGAATGTGAGAATGTAAGAATTTTGTATATGAAAATTCATATTTGTCTGATTCCGGACCTGTCCGAATTGCTTCGGCCAAGGCGGACAAGCGAAAATGACAAATTTTGAAGATTAAAATTAATTAAGCCGTCATTTTGTCCCGATCAAATTGGGATTTAGAATCAGGCGGCTTTTTTATTTTGAAGCAAATTTTTTCAAAGCAGAATTTTCTAAATTAATTTCTTTTACTTCGCCGGGTTTTAAATTTCCTAAATACAGATCAACAATTCTTACACGGACTAATCTTAAAGTCGGGAATCCGACATTTGCTGTCATTTTTCTTACTTGTCTGTTTCTTCCTTCAATTAATGAAATTGAGATCCATGAGGTAGGAATATTTTTTCTTTCTCTGATCGGCGGAATTCTTTCCGGAAAATTTGGAATTTCACTTAGCAATTTTACTTTAGCCGGAAGTGTTTTTTTATTTTCAATTATAACTCCGCTGCGCAATTTTTGTAAAGAATTTTCATCGGGAATTTCTTCAACCTGAACAAAATATTCGCGCTCGTGTTTAAATTCCGGATCAAGCAGATAATGATTTAATTTTTTATCGTTGGTTAAAAAAATCAAACCTTCGCTATCCATATCCAATCTTCCAACGGCATAAACATCTTTTGGGAAATCAAAAAGATTGGCTAAAGTTTTACGTCCTTCATTATCCGTAAATTGATTTAACATTCCGTAAGGTTTGTATGCAATGTAATATTTTAAGTCAATTTTCATTTTTTCT
>CBDUBH010000055.1:0-22644 GCA_965365345.1 uncultured Melioribacteraceae bacterium | reverse complement strand
TTGAAGTAAAATCAAATCAGCACTTTTTTTATATAAAATATTTTTAAAAATTAATTTTTCCCGGTTATCTTTTTAATTTCATCTCGTAATTTTGCGGCGCGTTCATAATCTTCTTTTTCCAAAGCTTCCCGAAGCTGATCCTGAAGCGATGCAATTTTAGATTCTTTACTTGATGACGAAGGTTGCGGTGCATTCATTCCGCTTTCTTCATGGCTATCCTGAAAATCCGGTTCCTCTTCATCTTCAAATTTTTCCTGATTTTCTTCTTCGGCTGAAGGGATAAATGAAGCATTGCGCATAACTTCTTCGTTAACAAAAATAGGGGATTGTGTTCTAACGGCAATAGCGATTGCATCACTTGGTCTTGAATCAATATCATTTGTTAAAGAAGAAACTTCCAAAACTATTTTAGCAAAAAAAGTATTATCGCGTAGTTCATCAATTAAAATTTCCTGAACCGTTCCGCCCATATTTTCAATTATATTTTTTAAAAGATCATGGGTTAAAGGTCGGGGTGGTTTTATTCCTTCTATTTCCAAAGCAATTGCCTGTGCTTCAAAAGCACCGATAATTATTGGAAGCCGGCGGTTTCCGTAAACTTCTTTCAACAAAATTGCATAAGCTCCTCCGGATGAAGGAGTTGAAGATAATCCTAAAATTTCAACTTGTACTTTGTTCAATGCAACCTCTAACCCGGTTATAAATTTTTTATTTATTTTTTTTCAATTCTTCTGTTAATGCAGGAACAATTTCCAATGCATCGCCGATAATTCCGTAATCAGCGATACTGAAAATCGGTGCGTCCTTATCTTTATTTATTGCAACAATATATTTTGATGATGACATTCCCGCCAAATGTTGTATAGCTCCGGAAATTCCAACTGCAATATACAAATTCGGTGATACTGTTTTTCCTGTTTGTCCAACCTGTTCATTATGAGGTCTCCAGCCGGCATCAACTACAGCGCGAGAAGCACCTACTGCTGCACCAAGAGTTTCTGCGAGCTCCTCAATAATATGAAAATTTTCCGGTCCTTTCAATCCTCTTCCGCCGGAAACTATAATTTCAGCTTCAGCAACATCAATTTTATCGGCTGATTTTTTAATTCCCGTAACTCTTGATGAAAGATCAAGTTCATTGACTTCTTTAGTAATAATTTCAGCATTTGCATCCGAAATTTTATTTGCGTGAAAAATATTCGGGCGTAATGTAAATATTTTCTTCACAGAATTTATTTTTGTTTCAACCAAAGCTTTTCCGGCAAAAACCGGACGTGAAGCAATAATATCACTTCCATCAATATTTAATTCTACACAATCGGTTGTAATACCTGCTTCAAATCTGACTGCAACGCGCGGCGCAAGATCACGACCTAAAGATGTATGCGAAAAGAATAATATATCAGCATCAATTTCTTTTGCATGATCTGATAATATTTTTGTAAATGCCGAAGGTGAATAATTTTCGAGCTGATCGTTTTTTAATAATGTAATTTTATTTAAACCAAAATTGCTGAGAGTTTCAGCTTGTTCAATATTTTTATCTATTGCAACAGCTTCAACTTCAAAATTAATTTTGGATGAAATTTCCTTTGCTGCAGAAATTGCTTCCAAAGATGATTTTTTTATTTGTCCTTGAAAAGTTTCTATAAAAACTAAAATTTTATTTGCCATAATATTTTTAATCCTCAAATTACTTTTGCTTCTTCTTTAAGTGCTTTAACTAATTCCGTGACAGCTGATTTATCGCTGCCTAAAATTCTGCCGGCTTGTTTTTGCGGCGGCTTTTTCATATTAAGCACTTCAACTTTATTTTCGTAAGGCGCTGCATCTTTTTCTTCAATTGTTTTTTTCTTTGCAGCCATTATTCCTTTTAAAGAAGCATAACGGGGATCGTTCAAACCTTTTTGCGCTGTAATTACAACCGGCAGTGTTGTTTCAACAACTTCTCTTCCGCCTTCAATTTCTCTTTCAGCCGTAATTTTGTTTCCTTCAATTTTCAGGTCAACAACTATCGAAACGCAATTATAATTTAATAATTCCGCAGTAAGCTGTCCGGTAATTGAATTATCATAATCAACAGATTGTTTTCCGAAAAAAACTATTTCGGCATTTTGATTTTTTATTTCATCAGCAAGAGCTTTTGCAATTCCGAATGAATCTCTTTTTCCGCTGTCCTTTATTAAAACGGCATTGTCACATCCCATAGCCAAAGCTTTTCGCAAAGTTTCTTTATAAGCTTCGGTTCCAAGACTAATAGCAACAACTTCGCCGCCGAGTTTTTCTTTTGTTTTTAGAGCTTCTTCAACGGCAAATTCATCATAAGGATTAATTATGTAAGTTACTCCGTTTGGATCGATTGAATTTCCGTCAGAACCGATATTAATTTTTGTAGCAGTGTCAGGCACATGATTAACGCATACTGCTATTTTCATTACGCCTCCTTTAATCTGATTTGAATTTCTTTTTAAGAATTGAATTTATTAAAAATATAAAGATAACTTTGCTAAAATCAAATTTTAAATTTAGATTTAAGCTCATTTTATCGGTGTGATTGTATTCAAAATTATGTATTTTTGATATAAATAAAAGAACGCTTTATGAAATTATTTAAAACATTTTTTGCAATCTTTTTCTTTATTACTGCATTAAATATTTTCGCCAAAGAAAAAGTTATAATTAATATTACTATTGAGCATCAGCCTTCGCAAGGCATGGTAAAATTAAAACAATTTGATGAAAAATCAGGAATTTACCGGGATTTTAAAAACTTTGTTTTTGTCGGTAATAAAACTTTCAGAACGGAATTTAATTTTGATGAACCTGATTTTTATCAAATCGATCTTTTTGAAAAGCATTTATTCAAAATAGCAGTTACCGGCGCTCAAAATTTATCGATCAAAATTGATCTTTACGATCCGGAGAAATTTGAAGTTTTCGGATCAAACGAAACTCAAATTTTGCATGAAATTGAAAAAAAGAATAAAACTTTACGAGATAGTTTGGTTAATCCGCTTTTTCTTGAACTTGTAAAAGCAAAAAGGGAAAATAATAATGAAAAAGTTGTAAGTTTAACTCAACTTTACAGAAATAATAATGAAATTTATAAAGATGATCTTAAATCATATTTAAATGAAATAAATTCCTTTTCAAAAATTTACGCATTCAATTTTATGGATATTGCGGAAGATTTTGAGTTTTTATCTGAAATGGTAAATGAATTAAAATTAAAATATCCTGATTCAGATCTTATAAAATTTTATGAAGAGAAATTGACAAATTACAAAGCACAAGAAAATAAGAAATAAAAACAATTTGGTGATATTTTGAAACGGATTTTAACTTCAATATTATTTTTACTTACAATATTTCTTTTTCAGAAATGTTCGATCGGAACAAATACTTTAGAAGGAAAAGTAGTAAGAATTTTGGATGGCGATACAATCGAATTACTTGTTGATAAAACACCTCACAGAATCAGATTTTATGCAATTGATACTCCTGAAAAAAATCAGGCATTCGGAAATAACGCAAGGGAATTTACCGCAGAGCATTCTTTTCAAAAAGATGTTAAAGTGATTGTTCGCGATAAAGACAGATACGGCAGAATTGTCGGCGAAGTTATTCTTCCTGATGGTAGAAATTTAAATCATGAATTATTAAAAGCAGGATTGGCTTGGTGGTATCGTGATTATTCAGATGATCCGAAACTTTTGGAAATGGAATTAAAGGCACGCGAACAAAAAATTGGTTTGTGGAAAGATAAAAATCCCGTTGCGCCGTGGGATTTCAGAAAAAACCAAAGAAATAGAAGAAAAAACAGAAAAGAAAAAGATAAATCATTTTTGGAATTTTCTGCAGGAAAAGATTTCGCTTGTTTGAATCTTTCAACCAAAAATGAATTTGTTTTGTAAAATTTTTGAATCATCGAAATGTTTAAATTAGAAAAACCAAATTTAGGTCAATATCAACCGGAACAGGAAGAGGAAACCATTATCGGGTTGCCGTTCAAAGTTATTTTATATAATGATGACTGGCATACATTTGATGAAGTTATAATTCAATTAATAAAAGCAACAAAATGTTCGTTTGAATCTGCGCGCGCTTTTGCTTTTGAAGTCCATGTAAAAGGTAAAGCAATTGTTTATAACGGATCAATTCAGGAGTGTTTAAAAGTTTCATCAATTCTTGAAGAAATTGCTTT
Source organism: uncultured Melioribacteraceae bacterium (assembly GCA_965365345.1). Classification (GTDB taxonomy): domain Bacteria; phylum Bacteroidota; class Ignavibacteria; order Ignavibacteriales; family SURF-24; genus CBDUBH01. The sequence goes on along the minus strand of CBDUBH010000055.1, from coordinate 18,440 downwards.
GAACACTCAGGTCGTTTCCTGATTTAATATTCAGTTCAGAATACCCTACATAAATTTATCTTACAAATTTCAGTAAATAATAGTATATTTATGATTTAAAATTTGCCGCCTTAATAAAGCGGTTTTTTTGATTTGAAATATTATTACAGGATAGAAAATGCAAATTGGTTTGGTAGGTTTACAATATTCAGGAAAAACTACTTTATTTCAAACTTTAACACAATCCGATGAAGGACAAATGCAATCCGATAAAGCAAATCTTGCGGTTGTAAGAGTTCCCGATGAAAGATTAGATAAAATGAGCGGAATTTTTAATCCGAAGAAACAAGTAAACGCAACAATTGAAGTTTATGATATTCCCGGATTAAGAGTTTCAGATGATGGGAAAGTAAAAATTACTCCTGATTTTCTTCAGAATGTAAAAAATAATGACGCAATTATTTATGTGATTCGTCAATTTGAAAATGATGCAGTTCCTCATCCGGAAAATTCAATAAATCCGGTTAGAGATCTTCAATTTTTGGAAACTGAATTTTTACTTGCTGATATGTCGCTTCTTGAAATCAGATTGGAGAAAATCCAAAAAGATCTTTTGAAAGTAAAAAATGAACAGGCAAAAAGAGAACTTCCCTTGATTGAAAAATGTATGCGTCACGTTGAAAAAGAATTGCCTCTAAGAATTATGGAATTAGATCAAAACGAAAAGAAAATGCTTTTGTCCTATCAATTTTTAACATTAAAACCGATGGCTGTTGCAGTAAATTTTGATGAAAATTCTTTCGATAGAGTTGATCAGATCTTAAGCGATATTAAAAATGCTTTTTCAAATTATGAAATTACGGTAATTCCTTTTTTTGCAAAGATTGAATCTGAAATTGCGACAATGGAAGAAGAAGATGCAAAAATTTTTATGCAGGAATACGGAATAAAAGAATCTGCATTGAATAAAATTCTTCGTACATCGTATGAAATATTGGGACTTCAATCGTTTTTAACAGTTGGAGAAGATGAATGTCGCGCATGGACGATCAAAGAAGGAATGACAGCTCAAGATGCTGCCGGCGTAATTCACACAGATTTTTATAATAAATTTATTCGCGCAGAAGTAGTGCATTATGAAGATTTTCTGAAATGCGGCTCTTTTGCAAAATGTAAAGAAACCGGTGTTTGGCGACTCGAAGGCAAAGAGTATATAGTTAAAGACGGTGATATTTTATCAATAAGACACAGTTAATCAAAAAGAAAGGAAAAAGAACTAAGTGATAATCAATAAAGATAATATTAGAAACATTGCCATTGTTGCCCACGTTGATCACGGAAAAACCACTCTTGTGGATCACATGCTAAAACAAACGGGAGTTTTCAGGGATAATCAATCTGTAGAAAAAAGAATAATGGATTCAAATCCCATTGAAAAAGAAAGAGGAATTACAATCCTTGCAAAAAATACAAGCATCAGATATAAAGATTATAAAATTAATATTGTTGACACACCGGGACATGCTGATTTCGGCGGTGAAGTTGAAAGAACTTTAAAAATGGTTGATGGAGTTTTGCTTTTGGTTGATGCAGCCGAAGGTCCACTTCCGCAAACAAAATTCGTACTTAAAAAATCGCTTGATCTCGGATTAAAACCAATCGTTGTAATAAATAAAATTGACAGAAAAGATGCACGCCCGAATGAAGTTTTGGATGAAGTTTTCGAACTTTTTCTTTCGTTAGGTGCAAGCGATGATCAATTGGATTTCCCTTTTGTCTATGCGATCGCAAAACAGGGAGTAGCAACTTTAAGTCTTGATAAAGAGCCAGAAAATCTTTTCCCGCTTTTCGAATTGATAGTTGATAGAGTCCCATCTCCAAAAGTTAAACCGGATGAACCTTTCCAAATGCTTGTCAGCGCTATTGATTATAATGATTATTTAGGAAGAATTGGAATCGGGCTTATTCATCGCGGCGCATTAAGAACAGGCGATACAGTTTCATTAATTACAAAACTACAAAAGATATCTAACGGAAAAATTACAAAACTTTACACATTCGAAAATCTAAAACGTGCGGAAGTTGAAGAAGCCGGAGCAGGTGATATTGTCGCTTTAGCTGGATTTGAAGATATAAACATCGGTGAAACTTTAACAGATGTTAAATTCCCGGAATCGATTCCATTTGTGGATGTTGATGAACCGACTATTACAATGAATTTCATGATTAACAATTCACCTTTTGCCGGAAAAGACGGCAAATATGTTACAACTAGAAACATTAGTGATCGTTTAAGCAGAGAATTAAAATTAAATGTAAGCTTAAGAGTTGAAATTACAGATTCACCGGATGTATTTAAAGTCAGCGGAAGAGGCGAACTTCATCTTGCAATTTTAATTGAAAATATGCGTCGTGAAGGTTACGAACTTCAGGTAAGCAGACCGCAGGTAATTCAAAAAAGAATAGATGATGTTTTGGCAGAACCTATTGAACATGTAATTGTTGACGTTCCCGAAGAACATGTTGGAATAGTAATTGAAAAACTCGGCAAAAGAAAAGGCGAGTTAAAAAATATGATCACTTCAAATGAAAATACCAGACTTGAATTTTTCATACCAACTCGCGGATTGATCGGTTACAGAAATGAATTTATGACCGACACAAAAGGAACAGGAATTATTCATTCTAATTTTCATGCTTATGAACCTTATAAAGGTGAAATAACTCAAAGATTACGCGGTGCGTTAATAGCAATGGAACCGGGAGTTGCATCTGCTTATGCAATGTTTAAATTACAGGAAAGATCAGTGTTTTTTGTTGATCCCGGAACTGAGGTTTACGAAGGAATGGTGATCGGTGAAAACTCACGTGAATTTGACATGCGTGTAAATGTTACAAGAACAAAACAATTAACAAATATGCGTGCGAGCGGCGCTGATGAAGCAATAAGATTAGAACCCGCAAGATTAATGACTTTGGAACAGGCAATTGAATGGATAACCGATGATGAATATGTAGAAGTTACTCCAAACTTTATCAGAATAAGAAAAAAATATCTTACCGAAATGGATAAGAAAAACGCAAAACTTGCACAAAAGAAAAATGAAAATCCTGTTAATTAAATAAATTAAGGAAATATGAATGTCTTCCAATGAAATTTTAAATTTGGAACCAAAACTACTCTGGAAATATTTTTACGAAATAAGCCAAGTTCCGCGTCCTTCAAAAAAAGAAGCCAAAATAATTAAATATCTTGAAGATTTTGCTGCTGAAGGAAAAATCGAATACAAAAAAGATGAAGTAGGAAATATCGTTATGAAAATTCCCGCAAGCAAGGGATTTGAAAATTCTCCGGGAATTGTTTTGCAATCACATATTGATATGGTTTGCGAAAAAAACAAAGGAACCGAGCACGATTTTGATAATGATCCTATTAAATTAAAAATTGAAAATAATTGGGTTACTGCAGAAGGAACAACTTTAGGCTCCGATAACGGAATTGGTGTTGCTGCAGCTTTGGCAATCTTAAAAGATGCAAATTTTAATCACGGTCCTATCGAGTGCCTTTTTACAGTTGATGAAGAAACCGGTTTAACAGGTGCAAATAATTTAAAACCCGGATTCATCTCCGGTAAAATTCTTTTGAATTTAGATTCAGAAGAAATGGGAGCAATTTACATAGGATGCGCCGGCGGAGTTGACACGATCGGAAATCTTCAATTGTTTTTTAAAGATCCCGATATCAAAAATATGTCGCAAAAAATTATAGTAAAAGGTCTGAAAGGCGGGCACTCCGGACTTGATATAAATACAGGAAGAGCCAATGCGATAAAACTTTTGGCAAGAATTCTAAATGAATTGAATTCATCAATAAAATTTGAATTAGCAAATATTGATGGCGGAAGCAAGCGTAATGCAATCCCGCGTGAAGCTGAAGCTGTAATTAAATTTGATGAAAATTATAATGAAAAAGTAAATCATATAATTGAGAAATTTCAGAATAATTTCAAATCGGAATTTTCACACAGTGATCCTGAAATTGAAATTAAGATTGAAAAATCAACTATAAATTTTGAAAAAGTAATTTCAAATGAATTGAAAGTAAAAATTATAAAATTACTTCTGGCAATTCCGCACGGAGTAATTTCGATGAGCGGCGCAATTAAAGAACTGGTTGAAACTTCAACAAATTTGGCTACCATACAAATTCAAAATGAAAATCTTCAAATTGTAACAAGTCAAAGAAGTTCAATTGAAAGTTCGAAAAATTATATTGCAAAAAGTGTTGAATCTGCTTTTCATCTTGCCGATGCTAAAGTTTTACAAAGTGATGGTTATCCAGGATGGCAGCCCGATACAAATTCAAATCTTTTAAAAATTGCAAAAGATCTTTTCAAAAAGGAATATGAGGAGCCGGAAATAAAAGCAATTCACGCAGGATTGGAATGTGGAATTTTAAGCGCAAAATATCCGGGCTTGGAAATTATTTCATTCGGTCCGACAATTACAGGTGCGCATTCACCGGATGAAAAAGTAAATATAAAAACAGTGGAAGAATTTTACGGACTTCTTAAAAAATTAATAGAAAAAATTGCCGAACAAAATTAAAATTCATTATGAAAAAAGACGAGCTATATCCCGTTCCGCGAATCAATGATTTGCAGGAATTGTTGATCAAATCCGCTGAAACTTATGGAAATAAACTTGCTCTTGAGGATTTGAACAACACTCCGATTTCAAAAGTTAGTTTTAATGAATTGCGCGATTATGTTAAAAAATTAGGATTCGCTTTCAAAAATTTGGGATTAAAAGAAAGAAGCCATATTGCGCTTATCAGTGAAAACAGAGTTCAGTGGGCGCTAAGTTATCTGGCAATTACTAGTTTTAATTTTGTTGTTGTTCCGATTGATAGAAATCTTAACAATAACGAAATCCTTAACATCATCCATGAATCAGATGCTGAAGCGATAATCTTTTCAGATCAATATTCACAATTGATGGCTGATAAGCAATCATCATTAAAAAAATTGAAATATTTTATTTCTATGGATTCTGCTTTAAAGCAAAATGATTTTCTTTGGATGAATGATCTGATAAATACCGCACCAAAAGCTGAAGAGATCAAGTTCCCTGAAATTGATCCGGAAGCAATGGCGGCAATTCTTTTTACTTCCGGTTCACTCGGCAGGGCAAAAGGCGTAATGCTAAGCCAATTTAATTTAGCTTCGGATCTTATGGATATGTTAAGCATGCTAATGATTTATCCTGAAGACAGATTCCTTTCGGTTTTGCCTATTCATCACACTTATGAATGCACTTGCGGAATGCTTTGTCCGATCTTAGCCGGCGCATCAGTACATTACGCACGTTCGTTAAAAACGGTAACTGATGATCTTCAAAAAGTAAAAGCAACAATTTTGCTTGGTGTCCCGCTTTTGTACGATAAAATGTTCAAAAGAATTTACAAATCAATAAATGAAAAGAAAGTCACCGCAAAATTAATAAATCCGTTGATCTCTGTTAGCGGTGCACTGCAAAAATTCGGATGGAAAGAAAGTAAAAAGAAAATATTTAAAGAGCTTCATTCAAAATTCGGCGGGGAAGTCAGAATTTTTATTGCTGGCGGCGCAGCTCCTGATCCTCTTGTTGCAAAAGGATTGCGCGAATTCGGATTTAATTTTTTACAGGGATACGGGTTAACAGAAACTTCTCCAATTGTAGCTTTGAACAGATTAAATCACTTTAAAGATGATGCAGCAGGCTTGCCGATGCCTTCTGTTAAAATTAAGATCAATAATCCTGATCAATTAGGAAACGGAGAAATCTGGGTAAAAGGTCCAAACGTTATGCTTGGATATTATAAAAACCCTGAACTTACAAATGAAGTTTTTGAAGATGGCTGGTTTAAAACAGGGGACATTGGATTTTTTGATGAAGACGGATTTTTACATATCAGCGGTAGAAAGAAAAATGTAATAATTTCGAAAAGCGGAAAAAATGTTTTCCCTGAAGAAATTGAAGATCATTTAAATAGAAGTCCTTTTATAATGGAATCGCTGGTTTACGGTGAAGAAGATTCAAAACTTGATGAAATAATTGCAGCGCAAATTGTTGTTGATGCCGAAGCTTTTATTGAATATTCTGAAAGTAATAATGAAAAGATAAATGATGAATTAATAAGAAAAATAATTTCAGAAGAAATCGAAAAAGTAAATAAACAACTTTCATCTTATAAACAGATAAAGAAATTTTACATCCGAGATCACGAATTTGAAAAAACCACAACTCAAAAAATCAAAAGATATTTAGTGGAAACAAAAAGGGATGATTAAATCATCCCTTTTTCTTATTGCAGCTATCGCATTTGCAATTCTCATAAATTTCATCATAGCCGTAATCAATTGTAATTTCCTCGCCTATATTAATTTTTCTTAACGATTTTAACACAAGCGAATTTTCGTTATTTATATTATCATCAACATAAGCGTTCGGCTCGCAGGAATGATTTAAATATTTCGTAATTTCTGAATTTGCAGTATCAATATAATTTTTATCGTTCCAAAAAATATAGACATTATTTTCTTCTTCTTCGCGCCGGATACATTCTGCTTCGTCAATAATTTCGCCTTCGATAACAAAAATTATTTCATCTTTCTCAATATTTCTGATCGAAAAAATTCCGCTGCCGTGAATTTCAGAAAATTTAACTTGCACGCTTTTTTCAATATTATCAGATTTCAAAAGATCCTCAAAATTTAATTAAGTAAGTCAAAAAATTATAAATTCATTAATTAATATGCAATATTTTCTTTAGATAATATTCAATTTATAAAAGAATTATCCGATAATATATTAAAGATTTAAACTTAAATTACTTTTACGGGGAATCCATGGTAGAAACTTCCAACCTTAAATCCGAAACAGAAATTAAAAATGGTGTTTATAGAACTTTTTACGAAAACAGAAAAGTTAAAACCGAAAGAACTTATTCAAACGGACTTTTGGAAGGCGCCGTAAATCTTTTTTTTGAAAATGGAAAAATTTTAGAAAAAGTCAATTATAAGGATGGAAAGAAAAACGGATTAGCGCAAGTATTTTATAAAAACGGGAAAATTAGACTTGAAGTTAATTATAAAAATGATCTTGAAAACGGAAGAATGAAATGTTATTACGAAGATGGAGTTATTAAATCCGAGATCAGCTATAAAAACGGTTTAAAAAACGGTGCTACAAAAGTTTATTTCAGATCCGGTTCAATTAAAAGTAATGAAAATCCTTTTGAAGGAAAACAAGAAGGTTTAACAAAAACTTTTTATAAAAGCGGATCTTTAAAAGGGGAATGGAATTATAAAAACGGTATTCCAGATGGTGTTTCAAAATTTTATTATGAAAACGGTTCATTGCTGGCTGTAAAAAGTTTTAATAGCGGAATGAATGAAGGAATCACCCAAGTTTATTATCCGAACGGAAATTTAAAAGAAGAGATTGTTTATAAAGCCGGATTAAAAGATGGAATAAATAAGATTTATTTTCCGGATGGGACTTTAAAATCAGAAACTGTTTTTCATAATGGTGAAAAAGATTTCGGCGATTATAAAAACACATTTCAAATTGATAAAGAAAAATTTAATTCAGAAACAAAATCCGAGAAAAAGATTTCCGAAAAAAATGAATTCGAAGTAAAAGATTCTCATCAATTATTCCCACAATACATAAAAGAAATAAATCCTTCAACAATTTTATTTTCATTGATAGGTTTATTAGCTTTGATTTTTGCTATATACTTGATAGCGATCAAATACATTTTTTAAAACAGAAAAGCCCAAATTACTTTGGGCTTTTTGAAAATTTGATAAGAAATTTTATTCTCTTTTTCCTAATTCTTTATCAAGCATTAAAAGTCCGTTATGGTTTTCACCAATGAATTTAGCTCTTTGCAAAATATAATCTGAAGTTGCAACTTCTTCAACTTGTTCAGTTACAAACCATTGCAAAAATATATTTGTAGCATGATCTTTTTCTTGAATTGCCAAATCAGTTAATGAATTTATGGATTCAGTAACTTTTAATTCATGATTATAAACTTCATCAAAAACTGAAACAACCGAACTCCAAGTAGCAGGAGGAGCATCAATTGCGTTAAAAGAAACCTGAACACCAACCTGATTTAAATAATCATAAAATTTCATTGCATGTTCCATTTCTTCATTTGCCTGAAGTTTCATCCATTTTGCAAAACCGATAAAATTTTGATTTTCAAAATGAGAGGCCATTGCTAAATATAGATACCATGAATAAAGTTCGGCGTTAAAATGTTTAACAAGCGCATCAGCAACATTTTGTTTGATCATCATTTAATTTTTCTCCTTTTTAAAATTTTTATAAATATATTGAATAACTAAATTATTTTCAATTTAATTTATTTTTATCGAATATAAAAATATCTTTGAAAGATTTTACAATTATTTAATACGAAAAACGGAATTCAAATGAAAATCGGATTGATTCAATTTGATCAAATTTGGGAAAATAAAAAATCCAATAAAGAAAAGATTAAAAATATGATTTTAAAGAAAGGGGAAATTATTGATCTTTTGATATTACCTGAACTTTCGCTTACCGGATTTACAATGAATTCGCATAAATTTGCTGAAAATGATAATGACGAAACATTCGAATTTTATTCTGAAATTGCAAAAGAAAAAAAATGTTTTGTTGCAGGTGGATTTATCGAAAAAGAAAATGAAGAATTTTTTAATACTTTGATCTTAGTAGATCAAAATTCAAATATAAAAGCGAAATACAGAAAAATTCATCCTTTTTCGCTTGCAAAAGAAAATGAAAGTTACTCTTCCGGAAAAGAAATTGTAACGGCTGAAATAAACGGAAGTAAAATAGGTTTTACGATTTGCTATGATTTAAGATTCCCGGAACTTTACAGATTTTATGCAAAGGAAAAAGTTGATCTGATTATCAATATTGCAAATTGGCCAGTTCCGAGAATTCATCATTGGCGGATTTTACTACAAGCGCGAGCGATCGAAAATTTGTGCTATATTGCAGCAGTAAATAGAATAGGGGAAGATCCAAAAGGTGAGTACAACGGATTCAGTTCGGTTTTTGATCCAACCGGGAAAGAAATTATAAGCTCTCAAAATGAAGAAATTTTAATAACAGAAATTGATAAAAATTTAGTAGAAAAAACCAGGGAAAAATTTAATTTTTTAAACGATATTAAACTGATTTAATTATGCATAATTCAAATTATTGGAATAAGATCCGCTACACAATTTATTCGCCGGTTTATGATTTAGTTGCGGTGAATTTTTATAAATACCGTAAAAAATCTATATCACTTTTAGATATAAAAAAGGGGAATAAAATTTTGATTGTTGGTGCCGGAACAGGTTTGGATCTGGTATTTTTTGAAAAAGATGTTGAGATTTTTGCGGGCGATATTACTCCTGCAATGGTTAATAAATTAAAAGTCCGCGCTGAAAAATTAAAATTAAATGTTCAAGCCGAAGTAATGGACGGGCAAAATTTAAGATTTCAAAATCAAGAATTTGATTTTGTGATTTTGCATTTGATTTTGGCTGTAATTCCCGATGCCGAAAAAACAATTAAAGAAGCAGAAAGAGTTTTGAAACCCGGAGGTAAAATTTCCGTGTTCGATAAATTTGATGATAATAAAAGCAAGACATCAATCCTAAAAAATATTTTAAATCCTGTTACTGAATTTTTATTTTCAAACATTAATCGAAAACTTTCGGAAATTATTTCCGTTACAAATTTGAAAATTATCCATCAGGAAATTGCAGCATTTTACGGCTGGTTTAAGATTTATATTTTACAAAAATAAATTACGGAAATTTTCGGAAGGGAATAAAATCAGTTCTTTTTAGATATCCGAAACGTGATAATTATTAGTAAAAACTTATTTCACTTAAAATAAAACTCGGTCCAAAGAAAAATCAAATTAATTTTATAAAATTCTTTACCAATTCTTCAAATATTTCTGCAACTCGGTTTGCGGTTTCGGTAACTTCCGAATGCGAAAGTTTTACAGGAGAAATTCCGGCAGCCATATTTGTTATGCAGGAAATTGCGCACACGTTCATTCCCAAATATGAAGCAAATATCGCTTCGTGCGCGGTTGACATTCCCACAGCATCGGCACCGGATTTAGATGACATTTGAACTTCAGCGGAAGTTTCATAAGTCGGTCCGGTATTATACCAGTAAACCCCTTCTTTTAAAAATACTTTTGATTTTAATGCGGCGCTTTTAATCTTTTCATTCAAATATTTTGAAGGAAAATCTTTCATTCTATTTCGCGAATCGATATTTGCTAGTCCAATTAGCTCAGTTAATTCTTTTTTGATATTAAAAGAAATAAAAGAATTTGTAAGCATTAGATCGCCTGCGGAAAATTCCGGATTTACTCCGCCTGCGGCATTTGTGAGCAAAATATTTTTGCAATTTAAATTATGCGCTATAAAAACCGGCAGAACAGATTCATCAATTTTATAGCCTTCATAAAAATGAATTCTTCCTTGAAACAGAAGAATTTTCTTTTTACCGTATTTGGCGAAATGAATTTTTCCTGCATGACCAACAACTGTTGAAGGCGGATAATCTACAATTTCAGAAGTGTCAAGTGAATTTATTATTTCAATTTTAGAAGCGAAATTTCCGAGTCCGCTTCCTAAAATAATTGAAATATCATAATTTTCAAAAGGGGAAGCATTTTTAATTTGATTTAAAAGTTTGTGATATTTTAGATTAAGATTCTTCATTTTAACCAGCTAAAATTCCGCCTAAAGTTGCAGTTAATAAAGTTGCCAATGTTCCGCCTAAAACCGCTTTAAAACCTAACGAGGCAATATCAGAGCGGCGTTCCGGAGCCAAAGGACTAATTCCGCCGATTTGAATTGCAACCGAACTGAAATTTGCAAATCCACATAAAGCATAAGTTGCCATCAAAATTGTTTTTGGACTTGTAATTTGATTTAACTCAATCATTTTGCTCATTTCAAGATACGCAACAAATTCATTCAGAACTACTTTTGTTCCAAGCAAACTTCCAAATTGCAATGCATCATTCCATGGAATTCCGATTGCAACACCGACATATTGTAAGATCAACCCTAAAATTAATTGAATATTAAGCGGTTGATTAAAAGTTGCCATCAGATAATTATTTAAACCTACTACATCGCCTAAACTTTCCAGGCCCCAATTTACGAGTGCAATCAATGCGATAAATGCGATAAGCATTGCGGCAACATTTATTGCAAGCATCATTCCTTCACTTGCGCCGACTGCTGCTGATTCAATTGCATTTGATGCATTTTTTTCAATCGGGACTTTCACTTTACCTTTAGTTTCAGGTTCCAAAGTTTCCGGGTGAATAATTTTTGAAATTAATAAACTTGCCGGAGCCGCCATTACGGAAGCGCCCAAAAGATGAGTCGCAAATAAAATTTGAGCTTGTTCCAATCCTAAATTATGTACTTTGGCGTAAGTTTGTCCTAAGATTTGAATATAAGCAGCCATAACACCGCCGGCAATTGTTGCCATTCCGCCGACCATAATTGTATAAAGCTCACTTTTGGTCATTCCTTTTATATAAGGTTTTATCATTAACGGCGCTTCGGTTTGCCCGACAAAAATATTCGCAGTGTTAGATAAAGATTCAGCGCCGCTTGTTCCCATAAGTTTTGACATTACTAATGCCATTCCCTGAACAATTCTCTGCATAACGCCGAGATAATACAGAAGCGACATTAAACTTGCGAAGAAAATTATTGTAGGCAAAACCTGAAAAGCAAAAAACATTCCAAGACTTCCATCAGTGCCGGGACCTAAAGCTAAATTTCCGAATACAAATCTAGCCCCTTCTGTCGTAAATCCTAAAATCTTTACAAATCCGTAACCGATTCCTTCTACAATTTTTTTGGGAAATGAAAGCGGAAAAAAGAAATTTCCTAAATCATTTCCTTTAAGTATCAAAATTGCAAAAGTTATTTGAATTCCTAATCCCGTTAAAACCAAACGCCAATTTATTTTCCTTTTATTATTTGAAAATAAAAAAGCGATTCCGAGAATAAATAAAACTCCGATGATTCCACGAAAAACTGAAATGAAATCCATATTTTTACTTTTTATTTATTAAAAAAAATTATTCGGGAATATAGTGACATCTTCTGCAGCGCGCTTCGTAAGAATCAGATGCGCCTACAACAACTCTTTCGGCTGAATGAATTTTACGCTGAGTTCTATCAGCTGGATTTCCGCATTCAACGCAAATTGCCAATGTTTTTGAAATATATTCTGCAATTGCCAAAAGTTGCGGCATCGGATCAAAAGGAATTCCTTTATAATCCAGATCCAAACCGGCAACAATAACGCGTTTTCCGCTATCGGCTAATTTATTACAAACATCAATAATATTTGGTGAGAAAAACTGCGCTTCATCAATTCCAACAACTTGCGCATCTTTTGCGAGTTCCAGAATTTCTTGGGCATCGGTTATTAAAATTGAAGGAAGCATTTGTTCATTATGCGAAACAATGCTTGTTGAAGAATATCTTGTATCAATCTTTGGTTTGAAGATCAGAACTTTTTGCTTTGCAATAATTGCGCGTTTTAATCTTCTGATCAATTCTTCGGTTTTGCCGCTGAACATACAGCCTGCAATTACTTCAATCCAGCCGGTATCTTTCGGCATTGCGTGAGGTGCAAATTCCATCATAATTTTTTACTTCAGATTTTCATCCCCGAAAGGAAAGGGTAAAAGTTGACTTAATTTTTTTGTATTTAATTCGTTATTGTGATTTATCATTATGACATCAATATCGCCGCATAAATCCCACATTACTTGTCTGCATGAACCGCACGGCGGACAAAATCCAGGATCATCGCTTGAAATTGCAATTGCTTTGAAATTTCTTTCGCCTTCAGAAATAGCTTTGAAAACTGCGGTTCTTTCGGCACAGATTGTTAAACTGTAAGAAGAAGTTTCAATGTTTCCGCCAAGGTAAACTTTTCCATCTTCGGTGAGCAAAGCCGCGCCAACATGGAATTTTGAATAGGTTGGCAACGAAATATTTTTTGCTTCAATTGATTTTTGCGCGAGTTCTTTATATTCCATAAATCAAATAATTTTATTGGCAAAGATAAAATTAAAAGTAGAATAATACAAAAAATTGAGTGAATAAAAATCAGATGTGTATTTATTGAAAATTTAAATATCGAAAAGAAAAGGAAAAATGAAAATATGTTACGAAGTTTATTTGATTGATAAATAAATGACATCTAAAATTCATTTAAGAAATTAATTGCCATTAAAAAGCTTATTTAAATTTAACTGAAACAAATTTCTAAACTTATTTTATAATTTTTGAAATTATGGAACGATAAAAATGTGTGGAAAGCTAAATAAATATTTATCACACTTCATCACTGACAAAAAATATTTGCGATAATTTCAGATTTTTAAAATGATTTATTACAATTAAAATAATTTAAATACTGTGTTTGAAATTATAAATAAAAATTATTTTAAATTCGTAAGAATTTGATTTTCATCAAACAAGAATATTATTCGTTTACTGCTTTAAATCTGAATCCTTTTATCGGCTCGCGCAATGTTAAAACCGGACAGGGAGCTTTTCTTACAACTTTTTCAGCAGTGCTACCGAAAAGCAAATGTTCAACTCCGGTGTGTCCGTGAGTTGCAATTATTATAAGATCAACATCAATTTCAGAAGCAACATCAATAATTTCAACAAAAGGTTTTCCTGTTCGGATAATAATTTCTTTTTCGAGTTCGCTTCCGATTTCGTTCTTTGCTAAAGTTTCAAGTTCTTCCTTTGCGCGGGAGTTAATGTTCATATCAATTTCGGGAAGCGCAATTTGTCCCATGCTGAAATCGGCAGGATAAACTACCGGTTCAACAACATAAATCAAATAAATTTTTGCGTTGAATTGTGAAGCAAAATTTACTGCGTATTTAAGCGCGTTTTTTGAGTAATCGGAAAAATCAACCGGCACGAGGATTTTTTGAATCGAGCTATTCATTTTGAACCTCCGCATTTAAATTTTTTATATAAAGCGAAATAAAATCCTGATTCAATTTTCGTAATCTCGTAACCAAAATTTGATTGATGCCTTTAAGAATTTGCGCGCCTCGCTTCGGAAAACGATCAATAAATTCATCAAGATCGGGCTTAAATATAACTGCAATTTTGGAATCTCTTTTTGCAATTGCCGAAGCTGATCTTTTTTCATCATCAAGAAGCGCAAGTTCACCAAAAAAATCGCCTTTTGTCAACAGCGCGAGATTTATATCTTTATATAAAGATCGCTTAATTAAAACTTCGCCTTCCAGAACGATGTACATTCCAATTCCGGGATCACCTTCAAAAAAAATATGCTCATCATTTGCGTAATTTCTCGTGTGAACCAGCGAAAGAATTCCGTTCAGTTCTTTTTGTGTAAAATCTTTAAATAACGGAATTGAATGAAGTAAAACTTCCGTTTCGGAAATATCAGAATTTGATCTGAATAGATTTGTCCAAAATCCGCTTTGAACGATTTTGTTTGACGAAGAATTATTTTTCATATTTATTTATCAGTTAAAAATTCCGATTTCTGCAATGCGCCACAATCGTTGGCAAGGAAATCTGTTTTCGTAAAGAGCACGACCGACAATTACCGAATCAATTCCATTTTTTAAATGATCCTGAATAGCAAAAAGATCATCTTTATCCTTTACGCCGCCTGAAAGAGTTACTTTCTTTTTTGTAACTTCGGCAATTTTTATTGAAAGGTCAATATTCGGACCAAACATCATTCCGTTTGTTCTTACATCCGTTACAATAAATCTTTCAACGCCAAATTCATTTAGCATTAAAGCTGCCTTTTCAGGAGTTAATTCCGTAAAAAGTTTTCTTCCTTTAATTACAACTTTGTTATCAATTGAATCAATTGCGGCTACAACTCTGTTTGTTCCGAATTGTGAAATAATTTTTCCGGCTTCGATTGGATCTTGATAAAACATACTTCCGATTACAATTCTGTAAACACCGGCATCAAAAATTCGTTTTGCGTCATCCAAAGATTTAATTCCGCCGCCTACCTGAATTGGTATTACAACAGAAGTACACATTTTTTCAATGGTTTTCCAGTTTGAATTTCCATCTCCAGTGGTTGAATTGAAATCAACGACATGAATGCATTTTGCATTTTCGGCACGCCATAGCATTGCCATTTCCACCGGATCGGAACAATATTCATTACAAGCCAATTCAGGAATTCCCTGAACAACTCTAACTGTTTTTCCATCTTTTATATCAATTGAAGGAATTACCAATAATCTCGAATTCACAATTTCCAAATCCCATTATTTTTAATCGTTCTTTTACTTATAATCAATTTTTGTATCTCATTAGTTCCTTCAAATATCTTTAAAACGCGCGCATCGCGGTAAAATCTTTCAATAGGGAGTTCGCGCGAAAATCCCATTCCGCCGTGAATCTGCAATGCTGTATCAGCAATTTCGGAAACTGTTTCTGAACAGAATAATTTTACGATAGCGGCTTCGTGCGAAATATCTTTTTTCTGTTCATAATTATAAGCCGCCCTGTAAAGCATAGATTCCATTGCGTAAATTTTTGTGCTCATTTCAGCAAGCATTAATTGCACTGCCTGAAATTGAGAAATCGGTTTATCAAATTGTTTTCTTGTATTTGCAAATTTTGTTGAAAACTCCAGCATTTCTTTTGCAGCGCCGACACAAGATGCACCGATTCCTAATCTTCCTGTATCAAGGGCAGCCATCGCAATTAAAAATCCGCGACCATCAACACCGATCAAATTTTCTTTAGAAATTTCCACATTTTCAAAAGTAACAGTATTTGTAACGCTTCCGCGGATTCCTAATTTCTTTTCATTTGCACCAATGAAAATTCCCGGAGAATCTGCTTCAACCACAAATCCCGAAATACCTTTTTCAGTTCTAGCAAAAACTGAAAAAATTCCGGCAATTGCAGCATTTGTGATCCAGATTTTGGAACCGTTTAAAATATATTTATCGCCATGCAATTTTGCTGTGGTTTTAATATTAAAAGCATCAGAACCGGCTTCAGGTTCAGTTAATGCAAACGATGCAATTTTTTCGCCGGAAGTTAAAACAGGAAGATATTTTCTTTTTAATTCTTCAGAGCCGCCAAGATAAATTGAATTTGTCCCGATTGATTGATGCGCACCGATCAAAGTTGCCGTTGATCCGCAAGCGCGTGTAACTTCTTCCTGCGCAATACAAAATCCGATTTCACCGAATCCGCCGCCGCCATATTCTTCAGGAAAAGCCGTTCCCAGCAATCCCGCATCACCTAATTTTCTAATCAATTCCTTAGGGATAAATTCATCGGTATCAATTTTTGCCGCCAAAGGTCTAATTTCTTTATTTACAAATTCACGAACAAAATCACGTAAAACTTTATGATCTTCAGAAAACTCAAAATTCATTTACATCCTTAGTTTGAATTGCTATATTAAAAAATACTAATATTTTTAATACTTATGAAAAAAATAATAAATGATTTTTTTAATTTTTGAATTTCCGAAAATGATTTTTCAAAAAATGAATTTTTAACTATTATTGATTTAAAGGATCATTTAGAAAATTTAATTTTTGGAAGATTTAAATTATTTACAAAGATTTTTATTCAAAAAATTAAAATAAATAATTATGAAAAAAGATTTTCAAATTACTACTTCAAAAAATAATTTACTGAATGTTACCGCATTCGGAATTGAAAATATTAATGCGCCTTGCATAATTTTCGTTCATGGATTTAAAGGATTTAAAAATTGGGGATTTGGTCCGTTTATTGGCGAATATTTTGCTTCAAAAGGATTTTTCGTTTTAACCTTTAATTTCAGTCATAACGGAATAGGCCAAAATCCAATTGAATTTACTGAAGTTGAAAAATTTGCGCAAAATACTTTTTCACTGGAAATTTCCGAACTTCAAGAATTAATTGAAAATTATAAAAACGGATTTTTCGGGAAAGTCGAAAATCCAAAAATCGGAATGATAGGACATAGCCGCGGCGGAGCGATAACTCTTTTAACATCTTACAATAATGAAAATGTTAAATCCGCAGCGGTTTGGGCATCAGTTTCTAAATTGGATAGATATTCAAAAAGACAAAAAGAAGAGTGGCGAAAAAAGGGAAGTTTTGAAGTTGTGAATCAGCGTACAAAACAAGTTATGAAATTAAATGTTTCGTTATTGGAAGATATAGAAAAAAACTCGAGCGGAAATTTAAATATAGAAAATGCTGTCAAAAATTTTAACAAGCCGCTTTTAATAATTCACGGTGAGCAGGATTTAGCAGTTCCGGTAAAAGAAGCCGATGAACTTTTCGAATGGGCTGATAAAGAAAAAACTGAAATTTTAAAAATTCCCAATACCGGACACACTTTTGATATTAAACATCCTTTTGAAGGAAGCAATGAAAAATTTGATGAAGTATTAGAAAAGACTTTAGAATTTTTCAAACAAAATTTAAAATGAAAATCTTAATTTAAATTTATTCTTTCGTAAATATTAAATTTTCCATAGGACAAAAATTTTTACAATTCAAATTCCATTTTTATTCTGATATAACTTTTTGAAAGTAAAATTTTAATCTTTTAATTCAATAAAATCATAACGAACAACCGGATTTTACTTCAAATTAAATGAATTTCAAAAACGGGAAATTCATTTAATCAACTTGAAAAATAAACGGAATAATTAATGAAATTCTTAAAATCTTTACAAAATCATTAAAATAAATTGAAAAATCTGCATTTTTTCAAAGATTTTTTCATTTTAACTATTGCTGTTTTAATTCTTTGCGCTTATTTTACCTTATAATTTGAATTTTTAATATCGGCAACAAGATTGATGGAATTGAAAAACCTAATTTTTATAATTGTTCTTTTGGCGGCAATCTCATTTTTTGCTTACAGTGTAAACAGATTAATAAAATATCTGAAACTCGGTAAACCCGAAAACAGATTTGACAGACCCGCCGAACGGATTAAAAATATTCTTGTAAAAGTTTTCGGTCAATCAAAATTGCTTCGCGATCCGGTTGCCGGTCCAATTCACTTTTTTATTTTTTGGGGATTTGTACTTTTTATTTTTGCTGTTGTTGAAGGAATATTTCAAGGATTTTATTCAGATTTTAACTGGAAATTTACCGGTCCTTTTTATGCTTTGATTACAATTACACAAGATCTTTTCGGATTGCTTGTAATTATTTCGGTTTTAGCCGCGCTTTACAGAAGATATATTGTCCGAGTTCCAAGATTGGAAACCGGAAAAAAAGAAAAACTTGATGCAACAATAATTCTGCTTATAATCATGTTCGTTGTTGTTTCAATGTACGGGCAAAATA
>CBDUBH010000054.1:0-23334 GCA_965365345.1 uncultured Melioribacteraceae bacterium | reverse complement strand
AAACAATCAATTTAGTCGAAACTTTAAAAAAGACTTTGATTTTTTGAAAAATTGCCTGAATTTACGCTAATGTTAAAGAAAAAATCTTTCCTGTCGGAAGATTGGATTATAATACAACGGGAGTTTTAATTTTAACAAATGATGGAGATTTTTCACATTTTCTCGCTCATCCAAATCATAGAATTCCGAGAGTTTACAGAGTTGTGATTGATAAACCTTTAGAACAAAAAGATAAAGATCTTTTTTTGAAGGGAATTTATCTTGAAGGTAAAAAAGGTAAATTTGATGAAATATTATTTCCAAGAAAAAATGCTTTCAGTGTTGTAAGTGTTACTTCTACCGAAGGCAGGAATCATTTTGTTAAAAATATGTTCGGAGCATTGCGTTACAATGTTAAAGAACTTGATAGAGTAAGTTATGCCGGGCTTACAGTCGAAGATCTTCCACCGGGAAAATGGCGTAAACTTTCACATAACGAAATTCAAAGTATATATCAGAAATATGGCAAAAAATAAGATCCTCTTAATTTTAATTCTACTTTGCAATGTTTCGTTTGCTCAGGTTTTTCAAAATAAAAACTTCGGCAGAATGAGTTCTTCGCGGCTTTCGGAATTTTGGCAGCAAATGGATGATATTTTTAACGATCCGAATTTCAGTAATGCAAATTGGGGGGTATTAATAAAATCTTTGGAAACAGGCGAATATTTTTACAAAAGAAATGAAGATAAACTATTCATCCCGGCTTCAAATTTAAAATTGTTTACAACCGCTGCGGGACTTTTTATTCTGAATTCGAACTATAGATTTTATACAAATATTTTTATAAAAGGAAAAATTGACGGATCAGTTTTAAAAGGTGATTTGGTAATTCAGGGAGCAGGTGATCCTACAATTTCCGGAAGATTTCATAATGGCAATATCTACAAGGTATTTGAAGATTGGGCAGATTCTTTGATTACAAAAGATATAGACGAAATTACCGGCAATATAATTGGTGATGATAATCTTTTTGACGATAACGGTTACGGAATCGGGTGGAGCCGCGAGCATGAAAGTTATTGGTATTCAGCACCAACAAGTGCAATTTCATTTAATGAAAACAGTATTGATCTTACCATTAAACCGGGTTTATTAAATGAAGCGGCAATTATAACTTCAGAACCGAAAATAAATTACGCAACAATAATCAATAAAGTTAATACAGTTGAAAAAGATCTTCCAGCAAAAATTGATTTTTTCCGTGAGCGTGGAACTAATATTATAACTGTATTCGGACAAATTCCGATTGAAAGCGAAGATAAAAAAATGTTTGCTACTATTAACAATCCAACACAATATGCAATGGTAGTTTTAAAAAATATTCTTGAAAGAAAAGGAATTAAAGTAAGAGGTTACGCAGCAGATATTGACAATGAAAATTTAACTTTGGATTATGCTTATCTGAAATTTTTGTTCAGTTATGATTCTCCGGTTTTACTGGATATTATTAAAGCGATAAACAAAGACAGCAATAATTTTTATGCAGAACAATTACTAAAAGTTATAGGATTGGAAGAAGATAATTTCGGTTCAATTGAAACAGGCGTTGAAGCAATAAAAGATGTTCTGAATGAAATCGGAATAAATTCGGAAAATATGATCTTGGCTGATGGCTCGGGATTATCAAGATTGAATTTGGTAACTCCGCGCCAAATTGTAAGTTTGCTAAGTTACATTTATAAATCTGAACATTTCAAAGATTTTTATAATTCATTGCCAATTGCCGGAGTTGAAGGAACTTTAGCAACAAGATTAACAAAATCAAAAGCAGCAAAAAATGTTCATGCAAAAACCGGTTACAGTGATGGAGTCAGATCTTTATCTGGCTATGTTTTAACAGCAGATGAAGAGCCGATAGTATTTTCTATAATCGTAAATAATTATATAGTGCCGGCAAGTCTTGCCGATAATCTGCAGGATTTAGTATGTTTACGATTGGCAAATTTTACAAGAAAATAAAATATAAAATAGAATTTGAAAATAGATATGAAAAAAGAAAATAAATTTTGGAGGAAAGTTGGAACAGCATTCAGAAGATATTAATGTTTTGATCAAAAGAAGATACGAAGAATTAGAAGAACTTCAGAAAAAAAATATCGAACCTTTTGCTTATAATTTTGATGTTGATTCATATTCAAAAGATATAAAAGATAATTTTACTGAAGGTGAAGAAAAAAATGTAAAAGTAGCCGGAAGAATTATGGCAATGCGCAGAATGGGAAAAGCATCATTCGTGCATATTCAGGATAAACAAGGGAAAATTCAAATTTATTTGAAAAAAGATGATATCGGTGAAATGTACGATGCTTTCAAACTTATGGATATTGGCGATATAATTGGCGCTGAAGGATATGTTTTTAAAACAAAGACCGGTGAAACCTCAGTGCATGCGCGTTCTTTAACTTTACTTTCAAAATCCATTCGTCCGATCCCGATAGCAAAAGAAGCGGTTGATGAACAAGGAAATAAAGTTGTTTACGATCAATTTGCTGATAAGGAATTACGCTACCGACAAAGATATGTTGATCTTATTGTAAATCCGGAAGTAAAAGATGTATTTTTAAAACGCAGCAGAATAATTACCGCAATGCGCAGTTTTCTTGATAATCACGGATATTTGGAAGTTGAAACTCCAGTGCTTCAATCTTTATATGGCGGAGCAGCCGCAAAACCTTTTATAACACATCATAATGCATTAAACATTCCGTTTTATTTAAGAATTGCCGATGAACTTTATCTTAAAAGATTGATCGTTGGCGGATTTGATGGCGTTTACGAAATATCAAAAGATTTCAGAAATGAAGGTATGGATAAAACTCATAATCCTGAATTTACAATGATGGAATTGTACGTTGCCTATAAAGATTATGAATGGATGATGGGATTTGTTGAAAAAATGGTTCATCATATTTGTATTAATGTTTTTGGAACAGCAGAATTTGATATTGAAGGAACAAAAATAAATTTTAATCCGCCGTGGCAAAGGGTTTCGATGATCGATTCTATAAAAGAAAAAACCGGGATGGATGTACTTTCTGCAAGTTATGATGAATTAAAGAAAGAAGCTCGCAAACACGGAGCTGAAATTAAAGGTGGTGAAAGTAAAGGTAAATTGATTGATCTTCTTTTTGAAGTTACTGTACAATCGACTTTAATTCAGCCGACCTTTTTAACTGATTATCCGGTTGAAATGTCGCCGCTTGCAAAAAAACACCGCACAAAAGAAGGTCTTGTTGAAAGGTTTGAAGGTTTTGTTTTAGGCAGGGAAATTTGTAACGCTTTCAGTGAATTGAATGATCCGATTGATCAAAAAGAAAGATTTGAAGATCAAGTGAAAATGCGTGAAGAAGGCGATGAAGAAGCGCATCAAATTGATGAAGATTTTATTCGTGCTTTAGAATACGGAATGCCGCCAACGGCTGGATTGGGAATTGGAATTGATAGATTGGTAATGTTGCTCACAAATCAGCCGTCAATTCGAGATGTAATTTTATTCCCTCAAATGAAACCTGAAAAATAAAAAATTCAATGAGTCCAATAAGCCGTCTATTACTTTTCGGACGGCTTAAATTTAGTTTTTATCTAAGATTTTAAATACCAGGTTAATGATAAGTCTATTAAAATATATAATTTTGCTTCAATTATTTAGCACATTTGTTATTGCACAATCGAAATTTAATTCAATTACAAATGAGATAAATCCTGTATATACAAATAATAAAGATTACCTTAATTCAATTGAATATCTGATGTATAATTTACGCAGCAATAAATTTATTCAACAACAATATTCAATTGAAGATATAAATCCTTTTTTCCAAAAGAAAAATTATTATGTTATTTCCGGAATTGCAGCCGTTACCTTAGGCGGAGGATATTATGTTTATCAATATCAAAGACAATCTTTTTGGGCAGATGACCGCGGTCCGTTTCAAATTGTAAATGATTGGAAATATGCAAAGTGGGTGGATAAAGTCGGACATTTTTACGGTACCCATCTTTTATCCCACGCATTTGCTTCAAGTTTTGAAGCTGCAAATTTAAATGCTGAACAAAGTGTTTTATTCGGTGCACTTTTAGGGCTTGCCATGGAAATTTATTTTGAAATTGAAGATGGATATCATAAAAGTTATGGTTTTTCTCCCGGTGATGCTGCTTTTGATCTTTTGGGCGCAACTTATTTTGCAGCTCAATATTATTATCCTTTCTTGAAAAATTTTCAGTTTAAATGGAGTTATTTCCCAAGCAAAGGTTTTCTCGAAGATAAAACCGGCACAAGAATTATTATTGATGATTATAGTGGACAAAAATATTGGCTAAGTTTAAGAATGAAAGAATTGCTGCCGGGAAAAGCATCTGAAATTTGGCCTTCATTTTTAAATATTGCAGCCGGAATGGGAATTAAAGGATTTAAAGAAAAAGGAAAAACCGTTTATGATGAATATTATATTGCTTTGGATCTTGATGCTGAAGCTTTACCTATACACGGAAAATTCGGTAACTTCATCAAAAACACATTAAATTATATTCATTTTCCTATGCCGGGAATTCGGATAACTCCTGATGCTGCATTTTTCGTATTCTGTTTTTAAGGGGAAATTTTGAAATACAGCATTATTATTCCTACACTTAACGAAGAAAAATTACTTCCTCAATTAATTGCGCAATTAAAAAATGCCGGAATTCAAAAGAACTTTGATGTCGAAATAATTATTTCCGATGGGGGAAGCAGCGATTCAACGGTTGAGATCGCTATGCAAAATGCCGATAAAATAATTTGCCACACCGAAAAAAGAAAACAAACAATCTCCGAAGGCAGAAATCTCGGTGCAAAAATTGCAGAAGGCGAAATATTAGTTTTCCTCGGGGCAGATATAAAAATTTCAGATACACAGAAATTTTTTGAATTGCTCGAAAGAAATTTTTCCAATAGCAGTTTTGTTGCCGGTACTTGCAGAGTTGAGATTTTTCCCGAAGAAGAAAATTCAAAAGACCGCATCTTTCATTTTATTCTTAATAAATATTTTCACATTTTGAATATAATAGGCGTTGGAATGGGAAGAGGCGAGTGCCAAATCGTTTTAAAAAATGTTTTCGAAAAATTAAACGGATATAATCCGAAATTGGCAGCGGGAGAAGATTTTGATCTTTTTAAACGCGTCCGCAGAACCGGTAAAATATTTTTCTCAAATGAAGTTTGTATTTATGAATCTCCCAGAAGATACAGACATACGGGTTATTTGAATATTTTGAAATTATGGTTCCTGAATGCGTTTTTTGTGATCTTAAAAAAAAGATCGCTAAATTCAAATTGGGAACAAATTCGATGATTTCTCAATTAAATAATAAACAGAAATTTTTAGAGGTTCTATGCCCGATTTTAAAATCAAATATTACATAATTATTTTTTTTATTTTGATGACCGGAATTTTTATCGGCATAAACATAAATAAATTTTTCGGTAGTGAAAACCTCGATCAAGAACTTGGTAAGTTTTCCGAAGTGTTATCATTCACTGACAAATTTTATGTTGATAAAGTTGATAATAAAAAATTGATAGAAGCCGCAATTAGCGGTATGCTTGATTCTTTGGATCCGCATACAACTTACATTGATGCCGAACAAATGCAATCCGTTGAAGAACAATTTCGCGGTGATTTTGAAGGTATCGGAATAGAATTTCAAATTATCAATGATACGGTGGTTGTAGTAAGTCCGATTACAGGCGGTCCAAGTGAAGCGCTTGGAATTTACGCCGGAGATAGAATCGTAAAAATTGACGGCAAAAATTTTACCGGAGTTACAAACGAAAAAGTTATTAAAACTCTTCGAGGTGAAGCCGGAACCAAAGTTGATTTGACTGTTCACAGACCAGGTTACAAAAATAATTTGGATTTTACAATTACACGTGATAAAATACCGATCTATTCTGTTGATTCGCATTTTATGGTAAATAATGAAACCGGATATTTGAGCATATCAAGATTTTCCGAAACAACAACTGAAGAAGTTAAAGATGCATTAAATGATCTTTCAAAAAAAGGAATGAAAAAATTAATTCTTGATCTTCGAAATAATCCCGGCGGATATTTGAATCAGGCTTTTCAAATTGCTGATATGTTTATTAGCGGGGATAAATTAATTGTTTCTACAAAAGGAAGAAGAAGCGATTTTAACGAAGAATATTTTGCTTCAAAAGAATATAATTATGAAAAAATGCCGCTTGCAATTTTAGTTAATTCCGGTAGTGCATCTGCAAGTGAAATTATTGCAGGAGCCGTTCAGGATCACGATCGCGGAATTATAATCGGCGAAACAACTTTCGGTAAAGGCTTGGTTCAACGTCAATTTATGCTGCCCGATAATTCCGCTGTTAGAATTACAATTTCAAAATATTATACTCCTTCCGGAAGATTAATTCAACGTCCTTACAGTGATAAAGAATCTTATTATAACGGAATTCACAGTGAAACTGATTCAACCGAAGTTGAATTTACACCTGATAAAAATCAAAAATATAAAACAAAAAACGGAAGGACTGTTTACGGCGGCGGCGGAATTACGCCTGATCATATTGTAAAATCTGAAAAAGTTCAACCTTATACAGCAAGTTTAAGAAGAGCAAATCTATTTTATACTTTTGCACTGAATTTTATGGATAAAAACGGGAATGAAATCAGAAATAAATATTCCAGCGAGTTTCAATCTTTTGTGAAAAATTTCAGAATTTCTGATAAAGATTTAAATAATTTTTTAAAATATGCTAATTCAAAAAATGTTGAGTTTAATAAGCAGGAATATGAAATCGATAAAGAATATATTCGCACTTTGATCAAAGCTTACATTGCTCGCGATATGTGGAAAAACGAAGGCTGGTATTATGTGATCACTCAAGTTGATAATCAATTTTCCGAAGCTTTAAAATTGATCCCAAATTCAAACGAAATAAAAATAAAATGAATTTGAAAAAATATTTTCTTTACATACCGGTAATTTTTATTCTTTTTATTTTTGCAGCATTTTTTCTTCAAAAGGAAAAATTGGAAATAAAAAATTATGATGAAAAACTTATTGAAAAAGAAATGTTTACCGGTGAAGAAATTACTTATGTTGTAAAATATTCATTTATGAAATTGGGCGAAGTTAAATTACAAATTTTAAATAAAGTCACAAATAACGGTGATACACTTTATAAAACCCGTGCCTATATTGATTCTTATGAAGATATTCCTTTTGTAAGTCTGCATCAGATCTATGAAAGCGATTTTCACAAAGATCAATATTCTGTAAGATTCCGGCAAACAGAAAAAGAAAAAGATTATACAAAATTTACCGATTATAATTTTAATTATGATAAAAATCTGATCCATGTGAAAAAAGGAAAATTAAATCCGTTTCAAATGTGGACCGATTCAACTACAAACACAAAAAATAAATTTTACCAGGATGGACTTTCACTTTTTTATTACGCGCGCTTGAACACAGGGCAGAAAAAAACTGTTAACGTTCCATGCTTTATAACTGAAAAATATGAAAATACAAAGATAAATTTTTACGATAAAGTTGAACCGATTTCATTGGAAAATGTTAATTATAAAATAGCCGCAGTAAGATTGGATGGCTATACTGATTTTGTAAGCATTTTCGGGCTTACCGGAAATTTTGAAGGCTGGTTTACAAATGATGCGCACGCTGTTCCGGTAATTGCCAAAATGAAAGTGATAATTGGAAATGTTACATTAGAATTAAAAGAATGGAGAAAAGGAGATTGGAAACTTCCAAAATATTAACGAAAGAAGATAAATTATTTCCGTACTTAAATTTATATCCGAAACTTCATGAATCGGTTTTTCTTGCACCGGGTTCAAAAATTATCGGCGATGTTGAGATCGGCGAAAATTCAAGCGTTTGGTATAATTCTATTATTCGCGGTGATGTTCATTATGTAAAGATAGGGAATTACACAAACGTGCAGGATCTTTCAATGCTTCATGTTACAAACGGAAAATTTCCGCTTAATATCGGAAACAAAGTTACGATCGGTCACGCGGTAAAACTTCACGGCTGCACAATTCAGGATTTAACTTTGATCGGAATCGGAGCAATTGTTTTAGATGGCGCTGTTGTTGAAGAAAAATCAATTGTTGCTGCCGGAACAGTTGTAAAACCAAAATTCGTTGTTCCATCAGGAAAATTAGTTGCAGGAGTTCCCGGAAAAGTTGTTCGCGATCTTACCGAAGAAGAAATGCTTGAATTTGAAAGATCGGCTGAAAGATATTATAAATACACACTTTCAACAATTGAATCTTTAAAATCAATGGAAAATAATTTAAGCGGAATTAAATATTGATTAAAAAAAACAATTCGTGAATTAAAATTGAAATTATTCAATAATAAATTCCCGCAAAAAAAAATTACAAAAAATCATTTTTATTTCTTTTTAAAAAAGAATTAAATTTGATTTTTTGTTTTTAAAAAGATTATTTCTATTTAATGATATTAAAATAAACTCGATAATAGAATTTAGAATCATCTTTCAAATATTTCATAAGATGAACTCCGGAGAAAATATTGATAAAAAATTTAAGCGTTAATTCGGAAGAAATTCAGATCAATAAAAAAAGTGTTCACAAAATCATTGGCGGATTGAAAAAAGAATTAAACTTACAAATTGAATCTTTGCCAATTAATTTTGTATCATTGGAAACCATAAAAAAAATTAATGTTGAATTTCTTTCGCATAATTATGAAACAGATATCATAACTTTTGATTACGGAAGTGATGAAAATATTCTGGAAGCGGAAATTTTTATTTCGCCGGATGTTGCAAAACAAAATTCAATTCATTATAAATGTAGTTTGGAAGAAGAATTGCTGCGTTTGATAATTCACGGAATTCTTCATCTTACCGGATATGATGATATGAATGAAAATGACAAAATCATAATGGAAAAAAGGGAAGATGAACTGGTTAAAAAATTCAAATCTTTATTGAAAGAAAATCCTGTTTTGTTATGAATGAAAAAATTGTAGAAATAATTGCAGAAATTTTGGACGGCTTAAAAAAGAAACTAACTTTAGAAGAAGTTAGTATAATTTTAAGTCAAAATAAAAATTTAAATAAACAAGATGTTAGCGCGGCTATGAGTTTTATTTGCGACAGGCGCGCAGAAAATTACAAAAGAAATATTTTATTTTCTGGAAGTGAACTGAATTTCAGAGTGCTTTCCGAAAAAGAAAAAGATCATATTGGAATTGAAAATTATAATTATCTGTTGTATTTGATGAATATCGGGCTGCTTAATTTAAACGATCTTAATTTTCTGATTGAGCAGCTTGCATTTTTCCCGGAAGAAAGTCTTTCCAAAAAAGAAATTAATTGGCTTGTACTTTTTATGTTGATGGATTTCAAAAATAATTTACCGCCGGGAAGCCGCTCGCTTCTTTATTCATCGGATACAATAAATTAAAAGGAATTGAGTTTTATTATGTCAAAAAATTTAGTTTTAGTTGAATCACCTTCAAAAGCAAAAACAATAAATAAATATCTCGGAAAAGATTTTATAGTTGAAGCAACTGTTGGACATATCAGAAATTTGCCGAAATCAAAATTAGGCGTTGATATTGAAAAAGGATTTACTCCGCAATTATTAAATATCAGAGGCAAGGGCGATATTATTAAAAAAATTAAAAACCTTGCCGGTAAAAGCAAAAATATTTACATCGCAACTGACCCTGACCGCGAAGGCGAAGCAATTGCACAAGATATTGCAGATGTAATTGAAGGCACAACTGATGCAAATGTTTACAGGGTTTTGTTCAACGAAATTACAAAAAACGCAGTAACCAAAGCGATAAAAAATCCGATCTTTATAAATAAAAATTTGGTCGTTTCACAACGTGCGCGCAGAGTTATGGATAGAATTATCGGTTACCAAATCAGTCCATTGCTTTGGAAAACAATTCTCGAAACTCCAAGCACTTCGCTTTCTGCCGGAAGAGTTCAATCAGTTGCGTTAAGATTAATTTGCGAACGCGAAATTGAAATTGAAAATTTTAAAACTATTGAGTACTGGGCAATTTGGGCGGAATTTAAAACCGATAAAGGCGAAATCTTTGAAGCAAAATTAGTTGAGGTTGAAGGTAAATCGGTAAAAATTCTTCCGAAAAGTGAAATGTCAAAAGATGATTGGAAAGAGTTTTTAGAAAAGAATTTTGCTTTAAATGAAGAAAAAATAACCTCGGAAATTTTGGAAAGAATAAAAGCAAAAAAAGATTTTCAAATTTCCGATGTAAATAAAAAAGAAATCCGCAGAAATCCGCAGCCGCCTTTTATTACAAGTTCGATGCAGGCAGAAGCTTCCAAAGCGCTTAAATTCAAAGCAAGTTTAACTATGGGCGTTGCGCAAAGTTTGTATGAAGGCGTTGATCTAGGAAAAGAAGGAACGGTCGGTTTGATAACTTATATGAGAACCGATTCAACAAGAATAAGTCCTGAAATAATCCCTGATCTGCGCGGATATATTAAAGATGTTTACGGTGAAAAATATTTACCGGAAAATCCGAGAAGTTATGAAAAGAAAAATAATTCTAATATTCAGGATGCGCATGAAGCAATTCGTCCCACTTCATTAAAATATACTCCTGAATTTGTAAAGCAGTATTTAGATGACAGACAATTCAAATTATATGAACTGATCTGGAAAAGATTTGTAGCATCTCAAATGAATCCGGCGATAATTGAAGTTACTACAGTTGAAGTTAGAGCAGATGAATTTTTATTCAGAGCATCCGGTAACGCAATAAAATTTGACGGATTTCTGCAGGTTTATCAAGAACAAAATGAAGAAGTAGTTGAAAAAGATGAAGGCGAAAATGATCTAATTCCTTTAGGTTTGCAAAAAGATCAAAAAGTAAAATTGCAGGATATTCATAAAACCCAGCATTTTACAAAGCCGCCTGCACGATATAGTGAAAGTACTTTGATAAAAGAATTGGAAAAACTCGGTATCGGCAGACCAAGCACTTACGCATCTATTGTTGGTACAATTCAGGATCGTGAATATGTTTTTACTGAAGATAAAAAACTTCGTCCTACAAAACTCGGAATGAAAGTTAATGAAATTCTTGTAAAAAACTTCCCGAATATTTTGAATGTTTATTTCACTGCCGAAATGGAAGAAGGCCTGGATCAAATTGCAAACGGCGATGCAGAATATATAAAACTACTGAATGATTTTTACGGACCATTTTCGGATGCGCTAAAAGCAGTTGAAGAAAACAGCGAAAAAATTCCGTGTGATAAATGCGGAAATGATATGGTTGTAAAGATCGGAAGATTCGGAAAATTCCTTGCATGCACAAATTATCCTGAATGCAAAAATATAAAATCTTTAAAAGAATTTCAGGATCAAACTCCGCAGGAACCTGAATATACAGGCGAAACCTGTGAAAAATGCGGCGCAAAAACCGTATTCCGAAAAGGAAGATTCGGAAAATTTATAGGATGCGAAAAATATCCTGATTGCGATTTTATAAAACCGATTACAACCGGCGTAAAATGTCCGACTTGCAAACAAGGCGATATTGTAGAAAAAGTTTCTAAAAAACGAAAAGTATTTTTCGGTTGTAGCAGATATCCGGATTGCGATTTTGTTGCCTGGCACAGACCGGTGGCGCAAAAATGCCCGAATAACGATTCAGAATATATGGAAAAAAGATATTCGGCAAAAAAAGGTGAGTATTTAAGATGTCCGAATTGCAGCGAAGAAATTATTCTTAAACCGCAAGAAGAAACTGAAATTTGATGCTTATTGAAACGGTCATAAAAGATTTTTTGGAAAATCTTGAAAAGATAAAAAGACTTTCCAAACATACGGTTTTAGCGTATGAAAATGATCTTATCCAATTTCAAAAATTCTGTTCGGAAAATAAAAAAAATCATATTTCCGAAATAAACGAAAAATTGATTAGATATTTTATTATGGAGCTTAGCGAAAATAAGCTCCATAAAAATTCCATCTCACGAAAACTTTCTTCACTAAGAAGATTATTTGACTATGCAATTAAAAATGAAATAATCGAAATTAATCCCGCTTCGAAAATTCGTAATCCAAAAACAAAAAGAGCGCTGCCTGAAATTGTTGATAAGAACACACTTGATGAAATAAACAATGAGCTTGAAGAAAATAATCTAAAAAAAGCGGATGCTATTTTTGAAATTCTTTATTCCTGCGCGCTTCGTGTTTCAGAACTGTGTAATTTGAATATTTCCGATATTGATTTTTCATCCGGTTCAATAAAAGTTTTGGGGAAAGGTTCAAAACACAGAATTGTTCCCATCGGAAAAAATTCCCTGGAAAAAATAAACAATTATCTTTCAGAAAGAGAAATTTTTGATAAAAAATCTCCATTGTTTTTAACCGCAAAAGGAAAAAGAATTTATCCCAGACTTGTTTATAGATTAGTAAATAATTATCTTACAAATAAAACAGATATTAAAAAGAAAAGTCCCCATATTTTGCGACATTCCGCTGCTACTCATATGCTTGATAACGGCGCTGATTTATTAGCGGTAAAAGAGATTTTAGGCCATGAAAATCTTTCTACAACGCAAATTTATACTCATGTTAGCGTGGAAAGATTGAAATCCATATATAAACAGGCACACCCAAAATCTTAAAGGAGATGCTATGAAAATTCAAATCACATCCCGCAAATTTAAAGCAAAAGATTCTCTAAAAGATTTCATTAAAGATGAATTAAATTCCCTCGAAAAATTAAGTGACGGAATTTTGGATGCTGATGTTATCTTAAGTTACGAATTAAACAAAGACAGCCTGAAAATCGCAGAAATCATTATTAAAATTCCCGGGAAAATTTTAACCGCAAAAGAACAATCCGATGATTTTAACAAATCAGTATCGGCTGCTGTAAGTAAAATTAAAAAGCAGCTTGAAAAGTTAAAAACTCAAAAAATGACACAAAGAAACGAAAAATTAGTTTATGAAGTTTGATAAAAAAAATGTAGTAAAAAAAGAATCAATAACGGTAGATTTTTTTTATAAAAGAATTAAAGACCGTTTTAAGATAGAACTTTTTACAGATGAATCAGGATTTGAAAGAAAGATCTATGAACAGAACTTACACAGACCCGGCTTGGCTTTAGCCGGGTTTGTTGATCTTTTTTCATTTTCAAGAGTTCAAATTTTCGGCAATACCGAAATGAAATATTTGAAACAACTTGATGAAGAAACACGAATTACAACTCTAAAAAGAATATTCGGTTTTGAATTGCCCTGCATAATTTTAACGGCTAAGAACAAACCTTTTCCGGAAATGATTACGCTGGCAAACGAATATCATATTCCTATGTTCGGTTCAAAACTTGAAACCACAAAACTTTCATATTTAATTAGTGATTTTCTTGAAGATCAATTTTCACCAAGAATTTCAATTCACGGCTCTTTTGTTGATGTTTACGGCGTTGGAATTTTATTTGTCGGAAAATCCGGTATCGGTAAAAGCGAAGTTGCCCTTGATCTAGTTGAAAGGGGACACAGACTAGTTGCCGATGATGTTATAATCATTACAAAAAAAGGCGAAGGAATTTTACTCGGCAGCGGTACTGAACTCGTAAAACATTTTATGGAAGTCCGGGGAATCGGAATTATTGATGTGAAAAGCATGTTCGGAGTTCGCGCAATCCGTTTCCAAAAAAGATTGGAAATAATTGTTGAGCTTGAAATCTGGGATGATAAATCACATTATACACGCACAGGTTTAGATGAAGAAGTTTTTGATCTTATGGATGTTGAAATTCCGTATCTTAAACTTCCTATTTTACCCGGTAAAAACATTACCGTTCTTTCAGAAGTTATTGCTTTAAATTATCTGCTTAAACATTACGGCTATGATTCCGCCAAAATTCTAAAAGAAAATTTAGAAGCACGTTTAACAAATCCGAAATTAACAGATCAAAGATTTGTAGATTATTTTGAGCACGATTTTGAATAAGAAAGATCTATAATTTTGTAGAACTTATTCTCGTAATATTCGTTTAAATTTAGTACAAGATAGCAAAAATTAAAATCGACTAAAGGTCATAATTTTATTTATTGCCATATTCTAATTTTATTTTAAATTAAAATCAATATTACTTGACAAGAAGAGGAGATTTTTTTATTTTCGCAACGTGCCTATGAAAAAATTATATTATTTCTCAAATAAAACCTTGAATTATGTAGAGATCAAAAATTTCAAAAAGAAATTTTATACTTTGATCTTTACATTATCTTTTGCAATTTCGCTTTTGCTTTTCGGCGGATATTTTTTAGTTAACGCCATTGCAAAAGGAAATTCAGCAGAGATCTCCGTAAAAGAAGAAAACAAAATTCTTAAACAAAGATTAAAAGATTTTGCAGATTCTTATTACGAGTTAAATAATCAAGTTGAAAAGATAGTTGGAAAAAGTAACGAATTAAGAATTGCCGCAAACCTTCCCGAAATTTCCGAAGAGGAAAGAGAACTCGGTACAGGCGGTGGTGATTTTTTCAATCTTTTTAATATTAAAAATATAAATACCGCCGGAAATATTGATGTTAACGAATTATCTGATTTTATTGATAACATAAAGTTAAAAGTTGAATTTGAAAAAGAGAACTATTCAGAAATAACAAAAAAAATAAAACTTAACGAAAATTTGTTTGCTTCAATTCCTGCAATAAAACCAAGTGAAGGCGTTCTATCAACCGAAGGGTTCGGACAAAGACTTCATCCGATATTAAAAATTAACCGCATGCATGAAGGCATTGATATAATAACTTCTGTTGGAACTCCGGTAAAAGCGCCCGGAAACGGAAAAGTAAGTTTTGTTGGACGTAAAGGCGGATACGGACTTTGCATTGAAATTGATCATGGATTTGGGTATAAAACAATTTACGGACATCTTTCTAAAGCAAAAGTAAAAGACGGACAAAAAATAAAACGCGGCGATCTAATTGCAGAAACAGGCAATACCGGACTTTCAACAGGTCCGCATCTTCATTATGAAATTGTACACAATGGCATAAAACAAGATCCCATTAATTTTATTTTAGATGATTTAAATATATTTGAATAAAGTAACCGGAGTTAATAAATGATTTGGACTATAGAATTAGCTTCATATTTGGATGATGCACCCTGGCCGGCAACAAAAGAGGAACTTATTGATTATGCCGATCGCATTGGTGCTCCGCGTGAAGTGATTGAAAATCTTCATGAGTTAGAAGATAATGAAGAGCCATACGAATCTATTGAAGATATTTGGCCTGATTATCCAAGTGATGAAGATTTCTTTTATAATGATGATGATGATTCAATGTACTGATTTAAAGGCGCTTAAATTTAATAAGCGCCTTATAAATTTATGAATAAAAAATTCTCCGAAAACGTAGCCGGCCAAAAATATCCTAAAGAAAGACTCTTCAAAATTTGGCAATCTAAAGCAATTCCACACGCTTTTATTTTTAGCGGAACTCAAGGAATCGGAAAACATTTTACCGCAATAAATTTTATTAAACTTATTAATAACGCAGTTTCAGATGATTCAATTATCGGTAAAAAAATTGAAACACTGCAAGAACCTTACGTAAAATATATTTTTCCTCAGCCGGGTTCAAAATCTGAATCAGCTGAAAATGAAAGCAAAGATAAAAAAGAAAAAAAAGCTTCGGATGAATTTCGTGAGCAGCTAGATAAGAAAATTAAAAATCCTTATCATAAAATTAAATTCGAAAAATCCGGTACAATTAAAATTGCCGCAATCAGAGAAATTAAAAAGTTTGCGTCTCTAAGTTTTGATGATCTGAATTACAGAGTAGTTTTAATTTCAGAAGCGGAATTAATGTTTGAAGAAGCTCAAAATGCTTTGCTGAAAAGTCTGGAAGAACCTCCGCCGGGCGTTATTTTTATTCTGCTTACAAACAATTTGAATAAACTTTTACCAACGATTAAATCACGCTGCTGCTTAATCAATTTTGAGCCTTTAAAGGTTGAAGATATTTCAAAAATATTGCAAAAATATTTTGAGGTGGATCAAAAAACAGCCAAACAAGTTTCCAGATTTTCAGCCGGATCGGTAACAAATGCTATAGAATTGATCGAAAATGATTTTAAATTTTTCCTTGAAAAAACTATTTCCATTTTAAGATATTCATTGGCGTTAAAAATTCATTCTGCCATTAAAGAAATTCAGCCCGTTTTAAAAGATGGAAATCCAGCATCAATTAGACTTTTGATTGAAATGATCTCAATCTGGCTTGCCGATACCCAACGAAATAAAGCTCAAATTGATGATATTCATTTTGAAGATTATAAAGAAACAATTGAAAAATTCAATTTGAGATTTAAAGATGCTGATGTACAAAAAATTCTTAACAAAATAAATTACCTCGGATCAATAATCGACAATAACATTAATTTGAATATAATCAGTCTTAATATTATATTTGAATTGGCTTCTTTACGAGAAAAAGGTGTTTAATTGCATAAATCAAATAACCCGTCAGAAGACGAAAATACTTTTACACAACATGATTATTATGACAATAAATTGTTGTATAATAATTTTGTTGCAAATACTTTAACATCGCAAGAAAAAATTATAAGCGGTTGTCTTTTCTGTAATGTTGAGTGCGCCTCTACAGTTCCTTTTGATGATAGAAATATTATCGAGGTCTATTCTAAAGGTTTATCAGGTTTATTTTTCTGTTTACTTCCGGATTCATTTAATGAAGAATTAAAAATTAAAGATGAAATAGTTTTTCAGTTTGAAGGTAATTTAGAAAACGGAACAATTCAGGGAACCGGTGAAATTGTTAAAGTTAAACGTAAAAGATTAGGTTTATTCGGTGAAGAATTAAATAATTTGGTGCGAAAATTCACTCCTGAAGATATTTCTATTTTAAAAAAAAACAGAGCAGATGAATTTAAAGCAAAGCAGATCTTTCATGAAAAATTAATTAAGTTTAAAATTGATATGAAATTAGTTGATGTTCATTATCAATTTGACAGAAATAAACTATTCTTTTTTTATACGGCCGATGGCAGAGTTGATTTTAGAGATTTGGCAAAAGATCTAGCATCTGAATTCAGGACCCGAATTGAACTTCGTCAAATAGGCGTTAGAGATGAAGCAAAAAGAATAGGTGGAATTGGTGTATGCGGCAGGGAATTCTGTTGCTCATCGTTTTTAGGAAGTTTTAAAAGAATTAGCACTCAACTTGCTAACGAGCAAAATTACTCCTCAAATATTTCGAAATTAAGCGGACCTTGCGGCAAATTAAAATGTTGCCTTTCATACGAAATGAAAGAATGTCCACAAGTTAACGAATACGATAATCTTTCTGAAAAATAAATCATATCTAATTTAAAGAATTATTTTATGATCTCTTTATTTTAAAAAATTCAAAATCGCATATCCAAAAATCATTTAAATTTGACTTATTTTGATATATCCTTTAACTTATTAGAAAATTAAAGGAAATCAATAATGGAAAAAACAGTAATTGTTTCGGCAAAACGTACTTCCATCGGTTCTTTCATGGGAAGTTTAGCCGAATTAAAAGCTCCGCAATTAGGCTCAGAGGCGATTAAAGGTGTACTAAATGATTCAGGAATAGATCCGGCTATGGTTGAAGAGGTGATTATGGGAAATGTTCTTTCCGCAGGACAAGGACAAGCTCCTGCTCGCCAAGCAGCAATTTATGCCGGCTTAGATCAAAAAACAGAATGTTTAACAATTAATAAAATGTGCGGAAGCGGATTAAAATCCGTTATGCTCGCAGATCAGGCAATTAAGTTAGGCGATGCTGAAATTATTATCGCTGGCGGAATGGAAAGTATGTCTAAAGCGCCATATTTACTTCCTAAAGTTCGTGACGGGCTTCGTCTTGGGAATTCTGAAGTTGTAGATTCAATTATTGTTGACGGACTTTGGGATGTTTACAATAATATTCATATGGGAAGCTGCGCTGAAAGTTGTGCAAAAGATTTTAAATTTTCACGTGAACAATTAGATGATTTTGCACGAAATTCATATCAAAAAGCTTTGAACGCTCAAAAAAATGGAATATTTGATCAGGAAATAATTCCGGTTAAAATAAAAACACGGAAAGGGGAAATTGAAGTAAAAGAAGATGAAGAACCTAAAAAAGCCAATTTCGATAAATTCTCTTCTTTAAAACCCGCATTTGAAAAAGATGGAATTGTTACTGCGGCAAATGCATCAAGTCTAAATGATGGCGCTGCAGCACTTCTTTTAATGTCTGAAAGCAGAGCAATAAAATTAGGACTAAAACCTTTGGTAGAAATTGTAGCGCAAAGTTCATTTGCTAAAGCTCCGGTTGAATTTACTACAGCACCATCAGATGCAATAAAGAAAGTGTTATCAAAAGCGAATATGAACATAAAAGATATAGATCTTTTTGAAATTAATGAAGCTTTTGCTGTTGTATCTTTAGCAGTAAATAAACTTCTGGAACTTGACGAGAAAAAAGTTAATCCGTTAGGAGGTGCAGTTGCCTTAGGTCATCCGATCGGAGCATCAGGAGGCAGAATTTTAGTGACTTTAATTCATGAAATGTTGCGTAAAAATCTTAAATACGGAATTGCTTCGCTTTGCATAGGCGGCGGTGAAGCTTCAGCAGTTATTGTAAAGAATTATCAAATATAAAGAGGGCATAAATGAAAATTAATAATGTTGCTGTAATCGGCGGCGGAACTATGGGAAACGGAATTGCTCACGTTTTTGCATTAAAAGGATATAATGTATCATTAATTGATCTGAAGCAGGAATTCTTAGATAAAGCTAAAAATTCAATTAAATCAAATTTAGAAAGACAGTCTAAAAAAAATATTATTACGGTTGATGAAGTTGAAAAAACAATTTCAAATATGAAGTTTACTGTCGGGATAGAAAATACGCCCAATGATTCAGATCTTATAATCGAAGCTGTATATGAAAACAAAGATGTTAAGTTCAATATTTTCAAGACATTACAGAATTCAATTAATGAGAATTGTATCTTTGCCAGCAATACATCTTCAATTTCGATCACAGAATTGTCACAGGCAAGCCGACCGGATAAATTTATCGGAATGCATTTTATGAATCCGGTTCCGATTATGAAATTAGTTGAGATAATTCGAGGATATGAAACATCAGATGAAACTTATAAAATCATAAAAGAGACATCTGAAAAATTGGATAAAGCACCTGTTGAAGTATTT
This sequence comes from uncultured Melioribacteraceae bacterium, assembly GCA_965365345.1. GTDB lineage: Bacteria > Bacteroidota > Ignavibacteria > Ignavibacteriales > SURF-24 > CBDUBH01. The sequence goes on along the minus strand of CBDUBH010000054.1, from coordinate 4,023 downwards.
GATTATCCCGGATTTATTTCTAACAGAATTCTAATGCCGATGATTAACGAAGCAATTTTTGCGTTGATGGAAGGAGTTGCATCAAAGGAAGCAATTGATGAAGTTATGAAACTTGGAATGAATCATCCGATGGGACCTTTAACTTTGGCGGATTTTATAGGGCTTGATGTATGTTTGGCAATTATGGAAGTTCTATATAACGGATATAATGATAGCAAATATAGACCGTGTCCGTTGCTTAAAAAAATGGTTGCAGCAAATAAACTTGGAAGAAAATCAGGAGAAGGATTTTATAAATACTGAAATTAAAACAGATTTTGGAAGCCGTTTAAATTTTTTGTGAACGGCTTTTTTTTTATAAAAAATGAAGAGCAGAAGAAAAATACAGTGTTGAGCAAAACAAAAAGAAAGGAAATAGATGATTAAAAAAACATTTAGATCAAAAACATGTTAAATAAAAAATATTTATTAGTTTGTCCTATAATGTATATTATGTAAACTAAGAGTTATGTTATTAAATCAATCCTGAAAACTTCAAATATATAAAAATTATAACTGCAAGAAGTACAATATATTGAATCGGACTCTTTGCCCTTTTGCTGTATTTCCTTGCTTGCCCGAATTTTAATCTGCGTTTTCTTCTTTCTTCCTCATCTTTTGATGGATCATAAAATCTCGGCGTGTAGTCGAAAATTTTATGGTTCGGTTTTTTCATAAATGAAAAAAGCATTTTTCTCTCCAAGCTGGTTTCTTTTTAAACAATCATCATATCCAAAAGTTGCAAATTTCTCTATATATTAGAAGGTCTAAAATTAAGTAACTAATGAAAATCTTAATTGATATTTTCCTGATTCAAAAATAATTTAATGTAATATACCAAATCAAAATGTTTCCGAATAATATTAACCGGTATTTCTTGACTTGGTTAATTAATCGCAAAAAGTGCTTCTACAAATTGTCTTGAATCAAATGTCTGTAGGTCATCAATTCCTTCGCCAACTCCAATGTATCTCACCGGAACGTTTAATTGCGAGCTTATCTGAAATATCACACCACCTTTTGCGGTTCCGTCAAGTTTTGTTACTATTAATCCGGTCAATTCTGTAGTATCACTAAATTTTTCAGCCTGAACTATTGCATTTTGTCCGGTATTTCCATCAACTACGAGAAATGTTTCATTGGGTGCATAATCAACAACTTTTTTAATAACCCTTTTTATCTTTTTTAATTCTTCCATTAAATTAAGTTTAGTATGCAATCTTCCGGCTGTATCAATTAAAACTATATCCGCATTTTGCTTTTTAGCTTCGGTCAATGTTTCAAAAACCACAGCGGAAGGATCCGCGCCTGATTCTTTTTGAATTATTTCAACGCCGGCACGTTTAGCCCAAATTTCCAATTGCTCATTCGCGGCTGCTCTAAAGGTATCAGCCGAACCAATAATAACTTTTAATCCTGATTGTCTGTAATTATAGGCAAGTTTTCCAATCGTTGTGGTTTTCCCTGCTCCGTTTACCCCGACAATTAAAATCACATAAGGTTTATATTTATTAATTTCATCTTCTTCGGAAATTGTATTTTCTTTCAAGCTTAAAGATCTCATTAACTCTTCTTTCATCGCTTCCAAAATTCTGAGTTTGCTGCGATCGCTGTCAGCTTCTTTTAATGCTGTTCTTGCATTTTCTACTATCCTTGTTGCAATATCATAGCCGATATCACTGGAAAGTAAATTTTCTTCAATTTCATCCAAAACATTTTCGTCAACAACCGCTATTCCTGTAATGGATTCGTTTAATTTGTTAACTAATTTATCGCGAGTCTTAGCTAATCCGGCTTTAAGTTTATCGAAATTAATATTCTTGAAAAAACTCATTTTTCTCTCTTGATTTTATTTCCTTATGCCAATTTAAAGCTTCGTAACCTCTAATCGCATAACCGATTAAAGATCCGAAAACGAAAATTAAGCTTCCATATAAGAAAACATCGTAAATAATTTTGTTTAAATTTAAAATAACCACTATGATGAAAAATGCAATAACAGTCACTGTTATTTTTCCTAAAAGATTTGAAGGCAAAACTTTCCCGATCTTTTTAGTTATTATTAGTCCCGCAGCAAATATTAAAACATCACGAATTATTACAGAATAGAAATAAAATGCCGGAATTTCGTTCAAATAAAATAATTTAATAACAATAACTGCAACCAGAACTTTATCACCTAAAGGATCAATTATTTTTCCAAATTCCGTAATTTCTTTGTATTTCCTTGCAAAAAAACCATCCAGAAAATCAGTAAATGCCGCAAACAATAATAGCGCTAAAAGAAAATATCTTACGGAATCATCATTTTGCATTATCGATAAAAGATAATATGCAGGAATGCTGATCAATAAACGCAATAAACTTAATCCGTTTGATATAGTGAATATTTCTTTTTTTGAAAATTTCATTATTAATGCTGTTCGTCGTATGCTGCTTTTTTGAAATCTTTGTTAATTTCAACCGGGTAATTTCCTGAAAAACATGCTGTGCAAAAATCTTCGGGATTTTGATCAACCATTGCACCTAACATTTCATCAATGGTCAAATATTCTAAACTATCAACATCAAGATATTGTCTGATTTTTTCAACTTCACCATCCATTTTATTTGCTATCAATTCATCTTTAGATGGAAAGTCCATTCCGTAATAGCAAGGAAATTTAATTAATGGCGATGAAATTCTTACATGAATCTCTTTTGGATTTGCTTCTTTAATTAAATTTATCAAAAGTTTAGAAGTTGTACCGCGGACAATTGAATCATCAATCAAAACTACGGTCTTATTTTCCAAAACTCCTTTAACAATATTGAATTTTACTCTGACCCCGACTTCCCTTTTTTGCTGACCGGGTTGAATAAAAGTTCTTCCAATGTAATGGCTTCGAATTAATCCGATCTCAAATTTTGCTCTAATTCCTGATTTTTCTAATTGATTTTCATAACCGATCGCAGCAGTGTTTGAGCTATCCGGAACGCTGATAACAATGACTTTTTTACCGTCTTTATCTTTTACAGGATGTTTTTCTGCTAAAACTTTTCCTAATTTTCTTCTTATTTTATCAACACTATGTCCGAATATTTTGCTATCGGGACGTGAAAAATAAATATATTCAAAGATACAATTTTTCTTGCCGATCAAATCTAAATCATTTACTCTAAATGACTTAACTTCATTTTTCTCAATTGCTTCTTTGTCAATAACAACGATTTCGCCTGGCTCAATATCACGAATATATTTTGCATTGTTTATATCAAACGCACAAGTTTCTGATGCAACAACAAAAGAATCACCGAGTTTTCCTAAGGCCAACGGTCTGAATCCTTGCGGGTCTCTAGCCGCAATTAATTTATCATCGGTCAGAATTGTAAAGCAAAATGCTCCTTTAATTTGACTTAGTGCATCTTTAACTTGATCAATCTGATTTTCAAATTTGCTTCTTGCGATAAGATGAAGAATAACTTCTGTATCGCTGGTTGTTTGAAAAATCGCTCCGTCATTTACTAATTTATCTCTAAGTAAAAATGCGTTTGTAAGATTTCCGTTGTGAGCAACTGCAAGATGTCCGTGACGGTAATTTACGACAAACGGCTGAATATTTTTTCTTGATTCAGAAGAACCGGTCGTAGAATAACGATTATGACCGATAGCAGCATGACCTTTCAATGATTTAGAAAGAATTTCGGAATCAGCAAAAATATCTGAAACTAATCCATGATCTTTATGAATGTTAAAATTGATTTTTCCGTTTCCGTTAAGGCTGGCTGAAACGATCCCACTCGCTTCCTGACCTCTGTGCTGCAAAGCGTGCAATCCGTAATAAGTAACAAATGAAGAATTATCCGAACCGAAGATGCCGAAAACTCCGCAATGGCATTTAGGTTTATCGTTTAAATTCAATATATCACCATAAAATTGTTTGCTCAAAAATACAAAAAAAGGCACATATAAACTATGCACCTTTTAATAGTCGGAACGGCGGG
>CBDUBH010000053.1:0-24012 GCA_965365345.1 uncultured Melioribacteraceae bacterium | reverse complement strand
GTAGTTCAGTTGGTTAGAACGCCTGCCTGTCACGCAGGAGGTCGCGAGTTCGAGTCTCGTCGGCCCCGCAGAGTTAAAAGCTTGTAAAACAATAATTTACAAGCTTTTTTCTTTTTAAATAATCCCGCAGATTATAACACTATAACACACTTTATAACACACTTTTCAATTTTTACTAGTCTTAAACAACTCAATTGTCAAGTCATTTAATTCTTTTCTGGTTTCTGCAACTTGAAAATCTATGTAATGTTTATCGGTAATTTTTATATCTGCGTGGTCTAAAAGATTTTTAACTGTGTAAATATCAACTTTTAGAATGTTTATTAGGAAACTGGCTAAGGTTGGTCTGATCTGCTTTAAAATATATCTTTTCCTTATTTTTTTATCTTTAAGCAATTTCTTTATTGCGCGGTCCCAGAATTTCAAGGAATTAGTATAACTCATTTCGTGGATCGCGAATTGCGGAAATAATCTTCCGGTATCACCTTCTTTAATTCCCATTGAGATAAGCAATTTTTCAAGCTCAGAATAAAGAGGGAATTTGTAAAATTCTTTTTTCTTGCGCTTTCTTTTACCCGCTTTAACATTATTTATTCTGATCACTTTATTTCTGAAGTCAATGTTTTCCTTCAGCTGCACTATTGCGCTTGAAGGTCTGCATCCGGTAAGCAGCATAAAATAAATGATCTGGAAGTGATGCGGATAATCTTTATTTGCTTCAAAGTGCTTTATTATCGTGTACATGTCATCTGAAGGAATTGGATCCGGATCATCTTCTTCAGAATCAATTTTAGTGATAATATTTTCCGGTGCAAGCTCTTCCTTTACAAAATAATTCCACAGTGAATTTAATGCTCTAGTGTAGAAAGATCTTGTATTTATGCTTAGAGGTTTTTGTTCGAGTTTTGTAATTTTAGCATCCACTCTAATTTTTCTTTCCTGCCTGAATGCTTCAAAATATCTTAATAGATTTCTGTAATCTTCTTTTGTGTATTCAAAGATGTTTTTATCATCCACCGCACTGATGAAATGTTTCACCGCATTTTTATAATTCAAGATTGTTTTTGGCTGAAGATATTCATCACTGCCGGGAACCGTGTGTATCTCGATATACTGAAGTAATCCTTCGGAAAGTTTCATTCTTTTCTTTAATTTTACTCCCGAATTTATTTGAAGATTTCTTTCGGCAAGTCCGGAATTGAATCTTTCAAGCAGCTGTTTGGTTTGATTGTTCCCGCGGATCAGCGGCTTATCTTTTAAGATTGCACCGGAATTCTTCCAATCGCGGTACCGTTCAAGATCTGCCTTTGTCACTTCGATCTTGGTATTTACGCTTTTTCTTCTTTTGCTTGCTACCGGTTCAAATTTATCGTAAAAGCGGAGCCAGTAAAAAGGTGAATTTTCTTGTATGTAAATTGATGCCATTTTAAATTAAGAAAAGAATAAAAGAAGTCAGAATAGAAAAGTCCCTAATTTAGGGACCTTAAATTTGAATGCCGCATGTATTTAAATAACGCTTAAAATAATTTGCTTGAGTTTGTGATAGACCGGTAATCTTTATGAAAGATTTTATTTTATTGAAACCATGCTTCTCAATTAATTCTCCAAACGAAGAATTAAGGAAAGAAGATGACAATCCGGGAGTTCCATCAAAAGAAAGCTCAACTTGCTCACCATTACGCAAAAAATTATCAAGCGTTGTTAATAAAACAAAACCGCTGCTGTTTGTTACAGTATCAGAAATAATATCTTTTACATGTAATTTCATGGTGTGTGCCTATAGTCTTTAATACATTTTAATAAAATTTTCACCACAAGTCAACATTTTCTTTATTATCGACTGGTAAATTAACAACTTTAATTAATATTTCAAACAAAGTACCTTTGAAATGACCTATCGGATTAGTGCCAAATGTTTCTTTGCCCGGAGTTATTGAGTACCGAGTGCTATTAGTATAAACATTTGCCGTGCTCTGATTGTTCCTTACAAATTCATGAAATAAATAAAGTCCTTTACCAATATTATGCGGTTGTGATTTAGTTGATCTATTTTCGCTAAATGCCCATTCAATTGCTTCTCTATTATTCTTTTCCTTTTCTCCTATTTTTCTTAAATAATTATTTACTGAATTTGGAATGCCCATTCCTAGATCTGCAACTACTAATTTGATTTGCTTAAAATATGGGAATAGCTGACAAAATACATAAGCATCAATAGGGGATTTTGAATGATCATAAACATTGTTAATTAATTCCGAAATTAAAATATTTAACAATAGAAGATCTTTGCCGGGACATTGTTCCCCAAAGTAATTTTGAGTTTGGGTAATATAATCATTCATATTAGCAGTTGTGATTCTCTTAATCTTCATTGCCGTACGGCTTGTTATAGGACCATAATCATTTGAATCATTATAATTGGTTGCACAGAATTTAATTATTCCAATGTCATTAAGATATTCATTTACTCTTGGCTGACTGGGCAATAAAATTCTTATGGAATTATTCTTTATATGATATATAATGAATTGAACAAGAATTATAATCTGCATCGGTTCAACAAAACCATGTTCAGATAGATCCAAAAGAATTTCTTCATTGCTAAGTGAATTATTCGAAATATGATAATACAACTTTGAATAATCTGGCATGTTTCGCAATTTAATTGTAACTGGCATTACCACTCTTCAATATTTTCATTCTTCTTTGTGCCCATTTTGGCAGATCGCTAAATTCATCTTTTTTATTTTCTACTTTGCGGAAATTTGAAAATGAATTGTAGAAAATCTTAAAATCATTAAAATTAAATTTTTGTTTTTCGGCTTCCCTTAGATCCGAAAATACTTTTATGCCTTGAATATATCCGTTATGATACATGACTGAACTCCCCGAACAATGTTAAAATTTATATTCAGATTAAAAATTTTTGATTATAAGAAAAAAGTAAGTCCTATATTGGTATTATTTACCACTCCTATTGTGCCACCACCAACTAGGCCAACTTTTGGAGATATCGAAAACATTATGCCTCCGCTTAATCCTATCCCGAATTTAGAGGTTGGACTCAAATAATATTTTCCATTATCTCCAAGTATTTGAAATTCATCATAAAATTCTTTGTATTCTGATCTTTCTTGAATGGAAACAGCTAAGTATAAATTAATAATTTTACTAGCATTATAGACGGTGCCAATGTCAAACATTACATCTTTATACTGGTTGCCTTTTTCTTTATCTCTAAAATCATATTTTGCTTTGTGATATGAAATATTATCATAAACATGATCTTCATTCACTTTGCCGGGAGTTACAGCAAGTGCGCCGTAATAAGCGAAGTTGCCTTCAGTAAAAAAAGCACCGTGAAATTGTAGCATAAATGAGTTTATATAAAAAGAACCACCAAACAATGCGTTCGGTTTAAAGTATTCGGTTTTTTGTTGTGCTGATATTAATGTGGTTAATAATAGCGTTGCGGCTAATAAAGTTTTCATTTTTCTCCCCAAAATTAAAAGTTGATTTCCTGATTTTCTTTTTCTGAATTTCTTGCAATGACTTCTAATAGTTTAATGATCTTTTCTTGATTTTCTTGCATTTTGTCAAAACCAAAATACCATTGAACCAAAGCGCGCATTATAAAGAATCCTAATACCACTACAAGTAATATTACTAAGAAAATTACAATTACCGCTGAATTATCCATTTTCCCGCCCCCGAGAATTTGTTTATAAATTAAGTGAACTATTTTCCTTTCTTGATAAGAACCACTTTGTAAAGTTTCGCTTTTTCTTTGCTCACAAAGATCGGCGCAACTGCTTGATTGTAACTTGTTAAAACTGCCATTCCGGGAATCTCCGGATTATCACTATATATTTTTAATGCGCCTTTTGTTGCATCCCAACGGGCTGCTACAAGATCTCCATTTTTAATCTTTGCCGAAAATGAAATAAGCACTAAATCACCGGGATTGATACTCGGCATCATTGAAAATCCAAATTCTTCATCCACGGCAATGAATGCGTGATCTTCCGGATTATATTCTAAAGTTGCCGTTTCGTACCAATCATGATCAGTAACTTCGGCAACGCCCGCGGGAATTACGCCCACGATCTTATATGTTTTATCTTCATTAAAATGATTTCTTTCGGCTTCATGGATCGGAATGTATTCCCGTCCTTTTTTGCCGGAAATAAGATAATCAATATCACATCCTATTTCGTAAAGTTTATCAAAAAGATTTACAGGATTCGATTCGCCAATAAAATATCTATTTAGATGAGTGTTTTGCACATCTAATTTTTCTGCAAATTCTTTTTTGGTTAAACCGGTAGTTTTGAAATATTCTTCTAACCGATAACCAACTTTTCTGTAAAATTCTTCTTTTGATGTTACCATTTTTTGTATTTTTACAAATAAAGGGAAATAATTAAAAAATATTTTACCAATATTTGTATTTTTTATTTGACAAGATTACAAATTTTGGTTACTTTTACTCTCAAGAATAATATTTAATTCTAAAAACGAAAAATATGAACGAAAAAGAAAAAACTCAAACAACTAATGAATCTATTGAAGATACATTCAAAAGAATCATTGCAGAATTAACTCAAGAAATTGCAGAACAAATTGAATCTCGCAATCTTAAATTTGAACAGATCGCTTCAATTTTAAGAACCCAGAACTCAATGATTAGCAAAACTCGTAACTCATTAGAAAAACTCGGATACAAAGTTGAAATTAAACACAGTAACATGTGTACAATTCCAGACGGTGAAGTAGGATATTACTTCACAATCAGTAAAAATCTTATTTCACATTAAATCCGAATTGAGCTTTTAGATCATTGTTCTTTGTCTTTTTTGTTGGAACGAAAGTAACATGGCACCTTGAGTGATACAAAGTTATCATGGTTAAAACCATATCGGAATTCATTCCGTAAAAATAAAGAGTATCATCAGCCAACGGCCCGTATTGGATGACTTCTATTTTGCTGCCATCATCCAAGTGAAGAAAAAGCTTTAACATTTCATCTTCTTTACACGCTTTTTCTTCTAAACTGTGATAAATGTAACTGATTTGAGCAAATAATTCTTTAGCCGGAGTTTCTTCTAACATAATATAAAACTATTTAATTCTAAATAAAACTTAAACCGAAAATATGAATAATCTAAGAGAACATCAAGAAATGAATCAGCAAAATTTAGAACCTTTTGAGGTTTATATCCGCGCAAAAAAACATTTTCCTTATTCAACAAATAGGAAAATAGCCGCCATTTTGGAAACATCTGAACAAATGGTATCACAAGCGCTCCGTCAAGGGAAATTAAAAACAATGCTTAAAAGAATTAATGATCTGTTGAATGATCTTGAAATTCAGAAACAAGAGGCTGCTTAATTATCTATTGCAAATTTATTTGCATAAAAACATAAAAACTTGTATCCGGCAAAACAATTTTTAGGAATTTTAAAATGTGCATACAAAATTCAAACATCAGAGCTCAAGAAAAAATTAACAAGATCATTGAGAAATGTAAATCCGATAAGAATTACGCTCCTTTTAAGCACATCAATGAAGTCTGGCTTGCAGATAAACTTTCCATGAGCACCAGCACTCTAAATTTTCAGCTTCACATGGCAGTAAATTTCTCAAAAGGCCTTTATGATTCAATTATGGATATCTTAACAAAAGAGGGAGTTGTAAAAGAACCAAGTGAAGCATTAAGACTGCTTAATAATGCAGTGCTGGAAACTCAAACCTCGTTATTCCATCAATTTGAACTTTTAACACTTACTACACGCAGAATTGCCCACGACGGAAAATATGAAGATCACGAACGCCCGGTAATGAAAGAAATAATTGAATCGGCGCGCCACGCAATGAATTTACAATTCGATAAAATGTTAAAAGAGATCGAATAAGATGTACGTTTCTTCCGAAGAAATATGGAATAAACTCTGCAAGATCGAAAAGATGTGCGAAAAAATCATGCAGAAAGAAGCTGAAAACAACATTGAGGAAGTTTCGGTAAATGTTGCAAGAAGGCATCTGCATACTTCCGCCGAAGAAATTAAAAGACTGATAAAAACAAAGCAGCTTAAAGCGCGCAGAGTTAAATGCAGCAAAGCTGAAGGCGGTTATACATACAAGATTAAAATGAGTTCAATCCACAGATTCCAGAATGCGCATTTATATGATCCGGATAGTGATTCTAAACAAGTTAAAGTAGTTGTCCAAGTTGAAGATCCGCGGGCAATGGCACAAAGGATCTTAAAAGATATAAATCTCAAAGCAAGCTAAAAGGGGTTCCAAAATGAAACAATTCTTAACGAGAAACGGATTGGCAGCTTTAATATTCATTATTTGCACCGCTATTGTGATCTCTCACATGATAACAGGAGTTGCAGAGCAATTATTCCCTTTGAAATATTTTTATTTCGGCGCGTACATCACCGGCGCAATAATGGGCGTGGTTTCATCTTACACATTTAAGAAAAATCACATTGCTTACATGGTTGAAAATCAGAAATTAAAATTCAATTTGCGTGAAAGTGAAAGCAAATATTCGGCAATGACAAAGGTATTGCGCGGAAAGATCGATTTTTATTTTGATAAATGCCAAAAATATGAATCGGATATAAAAGAATTAAGTGACGTTAAGAATGAAAATGCGTTTTTGAAAAGTGTTATTGAAGATCTAAGATTGGATAAAGAAGCGCTTGAATACAAAGTGGAAGAGTATAATACAAAAGCAGTTGAAGCGGCTGTTTAGAGTTTAAAACAGCAAAGCCGGTACTGGTAATACCGGCTTCAAATATCTTTGCCAAGATAAGTAAAACTAAAGGGAATTTTTATATCCCAAGAGCCCTACTGTATTTAAGGTAAAAATTTAGAAATAAAAAGCAAATAAAAAAGTGCAAAAATTTAGTTCCATATATCCGATAAGTAATGGTTTGTCCGGGGGGAGTGATCTTCCCGGGCTTCTAAAAAACAATGGTGGCAGCATGAAAGGATTTGAGATCGGCAATGTTGTTCTTTACGCGGGACAGCAATATATCGTAATGATAAAAACAAAATTTCAATATACGCTCAGATCAACAAGGGATCCGCGGCTTGTTATCTGTTGCGGAATAGATTCAAGATTACTTCGCAGAATTGATGAAGAAATTAAGGAAAGAAGAAATTGAAACCGGTCATCACCGAAAAAGAAAAGATCAATAATGCCAAAATAATTATGGATCTGCTTTTAAGAGGCATTATCAAGATCAAGAAAATAAACGGTATTGATACAATAATCTTATTAAAAGAGGGCGAAAATGCATCCAAAAATTTTTGAAGCTTTCCGAATAGCAAATGCCGGCATGTACATTGAGAAATATGTGTTCCAGCAAGTTAAAGAATCTCTGCTTAACCAATACGGATCTTATCTGGGATATTTCTTTAAGATCAAAGATGTAAGATGTGATGAATGCGCGGGAATTGGATTCAATGAAAAGTACGGATTGAACAGTGGAATTGATGATAAGACGATCTGTGAAAAATGCAACGGCACAAGATACGTTAAAAAAGAATTTTACTATAAAAATTATGAGCTTCACGGTGATTTATTTCACGTTGAAACTGTTTACATTCCGCGCTTCGGTGATCATCTGCAGAGATTAAAAGCAACTGAAATTAAAATTGATGTAGAGATCAACGAATCTTATAAAGCGCTGCTTACTTTGCTTTATTACTATGATATAAAAAAACTTTACTCGCTTTTAAGTTACAGTTTATCAGCAAAAAAATACTGGGATATGTATTACAATGAAATAACCGCACTTATAAACGAAATAAAGGAAGAAAGATATGCCAATGTGCAAGTTCTGTAAAGATGAATTTGAAAAGATGCAAGCGGAACTGGAAGAATTGCGCGAAACTGTAAATCTTCAAAATGAAGTAATTGCACAAGCTCGTGAGCTTCATAAGATCTCATATTTTCCACCGGCGTTTTTGAGTCAATTAACTTTGCTGAATAATGCGGTTGTTGATCTAAATGAATATGAGCGCGAATTAAAAGAAGAAAAATTTTACCAATAAAATTTCGAGGGCAAAATGTTAGATGAAATATTAAAAATTTACTGCGGTAAAGACGAATTAAATCACCGATTGTGGCGTCCATGTTTAATTGAAGATCATGTTTACGCAACTGACGGACATCAGCTGATCAAAGTTCCTTCAATGATTTTAAATAAGGTTTATGAATATACTCCTGGTTTTCCAAATGTTGTTGATTTATTGAAAGGCGTAGAACCAAAAGACAAATTTAATCTTCCTATTGCGAATATCCAAAATGCTATTTCCGGACTTGAAGAAATTGATTTATATCAAGATTGCGGGAATTGCAAAGGAACCGGTGAGGCGGAATGTTATGAATGCGGAAGTTTTGTTGTTTGTGAAAAATGTAATGGTTCCGGTCATACAGAAGAAGTGATAGGGAAAACTATTGAATCGGTTAAAATAGTATTGAAAGACCTCGCTTTAAATTCTACTTTTCTTAGAAATCTTGTTAAAGTGGCTGAAGACTTATCTGAAGATACTGTGCGGGTGCATATCAGCTCACCGGTAAAAGCAGTTCTATTTAAATTTTTCTTGGTTGACGTGGTTATAATGCCGGTGCGATTAGAGACAGAGGACATTAAATCATTAAGAAAGATTGAAACTGAAGCAACTTTATTTCCAATAAAACAAGAATAATCGAGGGCAAAATGGCAACTAAAGAAGAAATTGAAAAATTAAAAAGTGATTGGGTAAAAGATCCTTGCTGGGATATTGAAAAAACGGAAGGATTTGAAGATCACGAAGCTGAATTACTTGCTTTTCGTATAGAACGAGAAAAAAAATGGGATGAATATTCTAAAAAACTCGATGCAGCAAGAAAAGAAATCAATAATGCAAATAGACACGATTTTAGGCAATGGTTAATAATGTCAATATCTCAAGGCGGACTGGATCACTTCATAAAAATATATGAACATGGATATGTTACACCAAAATATAATGACATAGCAAACGATATAATTGCTTTGGCGGATGCAATAATTACTCAATTAGCAAAAGAAAAGTTGAATAAGAAAAATGAATCCGCACAATAAAACAATATGGACCGATGAAATGATCAGTTTCCTAAAAAATAATTGGGAAACAATGACCAATAAAGAATTGGCAGAATCACTCGGATTAAGGCTTACAACCACACGCACCAAGCTTTATGAATTGGGATTAAAAAGAATGGATTTGGAATACTGGACTGATGAACAAATTGAAATCTTGAAAGGACTTTACAGAATCTGGGGAGATGTTGAAATAACTGATTTCTTCAGAAAAATTTTCCCTAAGCATAAAGGCTGGACCAAAAAGCACATTGAAAAGAAGCGCAGATATTTGGGATTAAAAAGAACTCCGCAAGAGTTGAAAGCAATAAACGAAAGAAATACGAGACTCGGATGCTTCTCAAAAAATCACTGGAAGCGCTGGATCAACATTGAGACCAAACCGGGAACAGTGAAAGTTTGGCAACAAAACGGCTATAATGTTTTGGTGATAAAACTTGCAAAGCATCAGATAAAAAGATTTGCGGATCATCTTGTTTCATCAACTTATGTGAAACTGGCTCATTACAATTGGATAAACACTTACGGAGAAATACCCGAAGGATTTATGCTAGTGCATAAAGACAAAGATCAGCTTAACTGCAACATTGAAAATCTTGAATGCATTACACTGCAAAAACGCGGTGAAAGAAATTTTGTAAAAGATGATAAATGGTATGCGGCGCTTTTGGCGAATGGCGACAAAACTTTAAGAAACAGACTTTGCAAAGAAAAAGAAATAATAGCGATGTACAAAACAAAAATCATGTTATCGAGGAGAATAAAAGATGTCATTAGAAAACAGGCTTCATGAAATGACCGGAAAGAAATACTTGTATATGAATGAAGAACACTTGGTAAAAGAAGTAAAGATTGTTGATAAAACAATGCTCATAATCACAGATCAGAAACAAATAGTTGTTCCGATCTCTGAAAAAGCGGAATTCTTTGAAAATTTTATTGATATGTCCGATTCATCAACCGCAGTTGTAAATCATGAGGAAGAAGGAACCGAAAAGATACTTAAAACTTACAAAAGCACAACTTTCGGCATAAAATCAGTTTTATTGGATGCGCTTGATAAACTTGCAGAGGATCCCAATTACATTAAACAAGCGCAAGCGATCAATCAGACCACGAAAGTGCTTTTAGACGTGTTCAAAACTGAATTACAAATAGCTAAATCAATAAAGAAATAAAAATGTCAGTAATTGATGAAATAAAATATCGCTTAAAGATTATGGATATTACTTCCAGATTGGGCTACAGAGCCGTGAAAAATGGAAAGCATTTCTTTATTTCATCGATCTATAAAGCAGATAAAACACCTTCGCTTTGCTTGTATCCGGATACAAATATGTTCAAGTGCTATGCGACTGATAAGGGCGGGGATCTCATCCAGTTCTATCAAGATGCATGCAGAATTGAGAAATCCCAAGCCATAAAAGAACTGGCAGAAATTGCCGGCATCACAAACGATAATATTCAGTTTTCCAAAAAAGCCGAACCGGAAAGTTCCTCCGGAAATATTCAAAAAAGTTATTCTGAAGATATTACCAAAGATATGACTGAAGATGAAAAGGAAATCTATTTTGAACGATTGGGAATTGCCGGCGAAAAGGAAGCTCTGCACTCGGTTAAAAAATACAGATTGATAAAAAACACCAATGTTTACACTGAGCTTTACAATTACTGTTTAAGGCAAGATCTATCCAAAGAGGCTTTTGATTATTTAACAGTTTCAAGAATGCTTCCGCTTTCTTCACTTATAAAATTCAAGGTCTTTTTTATCCGTGATTACTACTCTGCTAATAATCACATGAAAAAGATGTTCACTTTAGAGCAGCTGCAGAAAAGCGGATTGTACAATCAAAAAGGGAATCTGATCTTCTTCCAGCATAGAATAATAATTTCTTATCTGCATAATGGACAGATCGTTTATTTACGCGGAAGATATTTTGATCAGCAGAATAATTATAAAACCGATCGCAATAAATACATCGGGTTGGGAAATGATCTGCTGGGATTAAACGGAACAAAAAGATTTTTCAATACTGATGTATTGAAAACAATGCTTCCGGGAGAAAAATTGTATTTGGTTGAAGGTGAATTTGACGCAATCGCGCTTGAAACAATCGGATTCAACACTCTTTGCATTCCGGGTGCCGGGAACATGCCTTCAGTTGATAAATTCAAAAGGCTTTTGGATTTCAATATCACTGTCTGCGGAGATAATGATGAAGCCGGCAAGGGATTAATTGAAAAGCTTACCAAAGTGTTTGAGCATTACAAAAAAGATTTCTCGATAAAAGAATTAGGGCAAAAGGATATTAACGATTTTCTGGTGGTTCACAATGGCAAATGAACAAGTTCAAGAAGAGTTTAAAAAAGCTCCGGAGAAAGAGGTCAAGGCGGATAAGAAGAAATTCAAATCCGAAAAATATGAGAAGATGCACGAGCTGATCAGCCACATCAAAGAAGAATTTGGATTTGATTTAGAGCCGGCAAATGATCAAAAATACAAGCTTATAAAAGCAATAAGCTATTTAGAAGAAAAATATGACATGATATTCAATGTTATAAATACGGATCTTGATTTCAAATTGAAAAGCGATAAAGAATACAAATATTTTGATGATATGGATTACCGGGATATGCTGCTCGATCTGAAGCTTAATTTAGGAACCAGATTAGCGGAAAATGATTTTAAGACCATTATTTATTCCAGTAAAGTGGCAAAAAGATTCAATCCTTTTAAAGATTATTTATTTTCGCTTCCTAAATGGGATGGACGTGATCATATTTCAGAGTTTTTACAGCAAGTCCGCCTCGTGGACGAAACCAAGCGCGAATATTTTGAGAAAGGCTTTAAAAAATGGTTTGTGGCTTTGGTTGTATCGCTTTTGGAAGATCAGCCGCATTCATATTATATAAATCAGACTTGCCTTGTATTAGTCGGAGGCCAAGGTAAATATAAAACTACATTTTTAAAGAATATTGTTCCGGCTCACATGCAGCTTAAATATTACTACGGATCAACTTTTTTAGTTCATTCGAAAGATCACGAAAAATTTCTTGCTTATAAAATGATAATAAATCTTGATGAAATGGCAGCGCTTAATAAAAATGACATTGAATCTATAAAATCCAGAATCACTCAAGATCAAATTGTTGTAAGATTGCCTTATGCCAAAGCTGATATTCATTTGAAAAGAAGGGCTTCATTCTGCGGATCCGTAAACAACAAAGAATTTTTGAGAGATGAGACCGGCACGAGAAGATTTTTCGCAATTGAAGTTGACCACATCGATCTGGATGAAGAATTTAACGTGGATTTGATCTATGCTCAGGCGATAGCAATGTACAAAGAAAAGTTCCAGTACTGGTTTGATCAGACTGACATTAAGCAAATTGAACTTCACAATCAGGATTTCTCACTGAAAGGATTTGAGGAAGAATATTTGCTGAAATATTTTACTGCGCCGAATGAATTTGATTTCACAAATAAACAAGTAGAGTATATGTCAGCTTCAGATGTTGCCGATTATCTGAAAAGTAAAGTTGAAAACATAAATATCAATAACACGGTTGTGAAGAACTTAGGCAGCTCTTTAAGTAAGAATGGCTTTAAAAAAGTACCTAGAAGAATGAATAATACTGTATTAAAGCTTTGGGCTGTTAAAAAAGTGATTGAACCGAAAACTTATGATCTTAATGAAATCCCGGGAGTGGATATGGAAATCCTTGAAGAACTCCCGATTTGATATAAAAATGTAGGTATGTAGGTAGGTGTGTAGGTAGGTAAAAAATTCAAGTGACTACACCGCAAGTGCTTTTAACAAAAAGAGTTGCGGGAATTGTAGGTATGTAGTCACCTGAATAAAGCCATTAATTATTTTTTAATCAAAATAAAAATCTTTTAAAACCACCTAACTACATACCTACATACCTACAAATTAAATAAAAAGTAATAATATCAATTAAAAATGCAGAAAAAATAATTTTGAAATGTAGGTAGGTAAAAATATTCAGGTACCTACATACCTACAAAAGGAGAATTTCAATATGAGCAACTCTGATCGGAAAACTATGCAGGAATTGAATCCAAAGAATATGCTGCTTATGTAAATAAAGTGATTGATGTTTATGTGGAAGAAAACCCGGTAACTGAAAAGCAGATCACTGAAATGCGTGAAAGGTTAGACCGGTTAGAAAAAAGAATTGATGAACTGAAATACAATGCTACGATCACATTGGCTTTTGCAGTTGGATATTACATAGCTGAATACTTTTTGGATCATGTTACAACTCCTGAAAGAGTTCAAGCGTGGAAAAACCTGCAGGATTTCTGCCACTCAAATCAATTAATTAAACACACTGCAAAATCGCAATTATTCGATGAACTCGATAAAGGCGAAGTTGCAAGCAATATAATTTTTAATGCGTGAGGTGAAATTATGGCTAAGAATCTAAAAGCGGTAATGGCTAAAATGAGAAATAAGATAACAATCATCACCGCAATTTCTCTTACCAAAACAGCAAAGGAAGTGCAGCAAGGATTGATCATCGGGACTAAGCGCAGATTCTCAATCCGTAAAGCTTGGCTTGATCGCGGGAAGTATTCTATCAGAGTAACACCCGCAACAAAAGATAAATTAAAAGCTAAAATATGGAATGATGCGCCGTGGATGACCGGACATGAAGAAGGTGAAGAAAGAACTCCGCAGAATAAAACGCGCGCCGTTCCGACTGAGAATGTAAGAAGAAGTAAAAAAGATTTGATCTATTCATCTAACAAGCCGCGCAACCTGAAGAATTCTTTTGTGGTGACTGATAAAGATGACGGCAAGATCCATATTTACAAACGCATCGGCAAAGGTAAAAGATCAATTATTAAGCTTATGTACAATCTTATCAAGAAAGCAGAGATCAAACCTGAATGGAAATTTAAATCCACAGGTGAAAAGATCGCAAATGCCAAGTTCAACAAGATATTTTACGATGAATTGCTCAGAAAGAAGGGAGAATGATTCGCGGGTCCTTCCCAAGGTGTTTTCCTTCGGGTAACGGCAACGCCCAGTTTCTCTTTAGTTCTCATTAAAATCAGTTGATATTTCGTTTCGTTTAAAATTGTAGAGTAATATGGAAAATTTAGTTGATGTTGAATATTTAGCGAATTTCTTCGGGAAAACTCCCCGGACCATTCAATTATGGGTGGAAAATGAAGGAATGCCGAAGCCGGAGCAGCGCGGGAAATATAATTTTTTTAACTGCATCCAGTGGAGATTAAAAAAATTAGAAGATGAAGCCGAAATTCTCCGCAATGCCGGTGATGAAAAACTCTATGCACTGAAAGCTGATGGCCAGCGCATCGCGAATAAGGAGCGTGAAATTAAAGTCCGTAAACTTTTAGGTGAATTAGTTGAATATGATGCGGTGAGATTGGCTTGGGTCGGTGAGACAAAAACATTTAGTAAAGCCTTGAAATCTCTAATCTCTAAATTAGATGTTTCTCTTGAAGGAGTTGATGACAGAATTACGAGAAGATCTGTGATTGAAAAAGAGATCCGCGAAGTTATGAATATGCTCGGAGATTTAAAGATTGAAACTGATGACGATAAAGAAGATCTGATAAATGAAATTGATGAAGTGGAATAATGGAAGCTTATAAACTTAATTTTGAAGATGAATACATTGAGCAAGTTTTTAAGAGCAATCTGAACAAGATAATTCTTGAAGGAAGAAAAGCTATAAAACCGCCGCCGGATATCACGGTTTCCGAATGGGCGGACCGGAACAGAATGTTGCCGGAAACATCAGCTGAACCGGGAAGGTGGAGAACTGCGAGACTCCCGCATTCAAAAGGGATTATGGATTCGGTTTGTATGCCTGCAACGCGCCAAATTTCAGTGATGAAATCTTCGCAGATAGGCGGAACTGAGATATTAAATAACATAATCGGCTATTTTATTGATATTGATCCATGCTCAATTATTTTGATGCAGCCCACAGATAATGATGCTCGTGATTATGCCCAGCAGAAACTTGATCCTATGATAAATGATACTAAAGCTTTAAGAGATAAAGTTTCAAAGAAAAAATCCGGAAATTCAGATAATTCAATTTTAAGGAAAAAATATCCCGGCGGAAGATTAACTATTGTTTCGGGAAAATCAACTTCATCAACCAGACAAAGATCCGCAAGAGTTACAATCGGTGATGATATTGACGGAATTGAAATAGGGCATACGCGTGAAGGTGATCCGGTTACAAGATTAATTAAAAGATCCACCACTTACGCGGATTCTTTGAATATAAACATTTCAACTCCAACTTTGGATGGACAGTCCAGAATTTCAGCTTTATATGAAATGAGCAATAAACAGAAATTTAATGTGCCATGTCCTCACTGCGGAGTAAAGCAAGTTTTAAAGCCGGAAAATTTGACTTGGGAGAAAGATAAGGACGCATTCGGAAAAGTTATTGCACATTATCCTGAAACTGTGCGTTATGCCTGTGAAGGTTGCGGAACGCTGCTTACTGAAGGCGAAAGAATGGAGATGTTAAGACAAGGCGAATGGATTGCAGAAAAACCGGAAATTATAAATCATCAGGGATTTTGGATCAATGAACTTTCATCTTCAATTTCTTCAATGGTGAAAGTAGCTCAAGCAATAATTGATGCCGGTGATGATCCCGATAAACTTGAAGCTTTGCATAATACCGTTTTCGGAATTCCGTGGAAGAAAGTTCAAGGAAAAGAAACCGATCCGGTGGAGTTAATGGATGCGGTGGAAGATTTTATTTCTGTTGAAAATATGCTTATTCCCAATGATGTTTTGGTATTAACTGCTGCAGTGGATGTTCAAGCCGGAAGCGGTGAAAAAGAAGCGCGTTTGGAAGTAAAAGTAGTTGGCTGGGGAATGGGTAAAGAAAGATGGATAATTTATTTAGGCAAGATTCCGGGCAATATAAAGCAGAAAGAAATATGGAATAAACTTGATGAATTTTGGGAAAGAAAATGGTTCCGTAAAGATGGGATTGAACTTAAAATAAAAAGAAAATTTATTGATTCCGGATATGAATCTCAAACTGTTTATGAATATACCCGCAACAGACAAAATGAAGGGATTATTGCTGTAAAAGGTGCTAATAAATACGGAGCTCCATTATTACCGCGTAGAGCTTCACTCGTTGATAAAGGAAGAACTCTTTTAATAGCAATAGGAACGCAGGCGGCAAAATATGAAATATTTTCATGCCTGAATAGAATAAAAACAAAAGGACCTAAATACACTCATTTCGCAAAAGCATTCTGTAATTCGGAATATTTTAAGCAGCTGACAAGTGAACATGCAGTAAGAAAAACCACCGGGCTTATTGATTATATAATGTATGAAAAGAAAAAGAAATCGGATTCAAATGAAGCGCTTGATCTTTATGTGTATAACTATGCCGCAATGGAACATCTTAATCCAAATTTTGAAGCTATTAAAAAGAATTACGATAAAATATTAAGTGAAAAGAAAGAGGAAGCGGAAGAAGAAAGACCGGAACCTGTTAAACAAGTTAGAAAAATTAATAAAGTAAGACATAATCCATTAGTAAATAATTGGTGGTAAAATGAAAAAAGAAGTTTATTTAGTTGATTATTTCCGATTGCCGCATTACGGAATTAAAATTCATTGGGTTCTTTTAATGTTGTGTGATTTAAGGCACGATCTCTTACAAGTTCCTATTGATGAGTTTGAAAAAGAATTTATTGAAGTGATGAAAAATAAAAGATATTTCCGTGGCGTTGGTATAAAAACATGGAAGCTTTTGATAGAAATATTTGCTAAAAATAACAAAAAATTCATTAAGAAAAATGATCAGCTTTTAAGAGAATATTTCAAATCCGATTACAATAAAATTTTTGAGGAATATTAAAATGCAAATCATTCAAATTGAAGTTCAATGTATGCTTTGCGAAAGCTTCGTAAAAATTTCTGTTGATGTTGATGATCTTGATCATGAGGAAATGCAGACTTCAGTATGTCCGCAGTGCGAACTTACAGAATATGAATCTTTTCAAGAAGAGATCGAAGAAAATATTCATAATGCTTATTTAAAAATGATCAAAAGGAGAGAGAATGGATCCACTGACTAAAATACGGAAAATGAAGAAAGATAAAAGAAACAAGTTCATTGTTGAAAGATATAAAGGATTAAGAAGCAAGGGAATGAAAGTATTTGACGCGCTCGATATAGTGCAGAAAGAAATGATCGAACGGAATTATAAGCCGATGGAACTTGATTCAATTTACAACGTGATCAGAGCTAATTCATAAAAATATAAATCAATTAATTTATTCACAAAAATAGGAGAAAATCGGTTTATGTATAAAAATTGATTTGAGAAGATGAATAAAGTGTAAGGCGGTTAATGCCGCCTTTTAATTAAAAGGAGATTGGAGAAATGAAATTAAAAGAATACTTAAAAAACTTAAATGAACTCATAACAGTTCACCCAGAAATTCTTGAATATGAAGCTGTTTTCAGCAAAACCAATAATCAAGATGATAACACAACAGATTTTGATTGTTTGCCTGTTATATATGCACCTCAATTTGGGATATATGATGCAACAAAAAAAAATTTTTATCCCGATAATGGCGATACCTTAAAAGGTCTTGATAATAATGCTGTTGTAATTAACTAAACGAGGTGAAAAGTGAAACTAACTAAAGAGCAATTAGAAGAAATCGGGTTTGTAAAAGAGCCTGATGGATTTTTCTACTACAAGTTAAATAATGATGGAGATTGTTTGGAAATTGCTCCATGTGGCGATTTTAATTTATTTATCCATACTTACCCGGCACAAGTTTATTTCAACACAATAGACGAACTAAAACAATTCATAAAAGCATTTAAGGAGCAAAACAATGGATAAGCCAACAGTACTGTAAAAGTATTTGTAGAAAAACTAAAGGCGCAAAATGAAAAGTAACTTGTCAAGTAATCCTTGACAACTTGTTCGGTAATTCGGAACAGCTTGTATCGTAACAAGTATATAAGTTAGACGCTAATTAGATACTAATTTAGATGCTCTCATGTAACTAATAATAAAAATTGTTTTGAATTTAGCGTAAAAACTAAATAAAAGTGTGTAACTGTCATGTAACTTAAGTAAAAATATTAGATAGTAAATAACCAAAAATAAAATTATGGAAAACACCTTACTGCATGAAATAGCAGCGCTTGCTCAAAAAGTCGGCATTTTAGATGAAAGAAAATACAGAGATCTATGCATCCGTGAAGAATTTGAAAAGCTTAAAAGAGAATGCGTAAAAACAGAAGATGCAGAGATAATTTTAGCGGAAAAATTCTCAAACAAATTCACTGATTTGAAGCCCGAAACCATCCACGGAATAATTTACAGGCGTTAGGTGTAAAATTTTACACCCGCCTGTTCTCATTTCTTTAAAAAACACGCTAAAAACGCACAAAATATTTTTCAAAAAAGATCATTTTTACACTAAACTTTCTTTACTCGTTTTATTTACTTGCGCTTAGAGATTACAAATAAGTATGCAATAAAATAAGTGGAGAATTAAGAAATGAAAAAATTACTTTCAATAATCATACTGGTGATAGGAATTTTATCCTTATCATTCATTGATTCAAGTGCTCAAAGAGTAAAAGTACAAAATGAAAAAGATGCATCAATGGTTGTTTTGGAAACCAATGTTGATTCACTTAGCATAGTGATAGGTGAAGCTTTTTCATTGCCGCAATATTTATCAAACAATTTTACAACATATCCTATTTACTACACAAAGCTGATTAAAAGCAATTCGGCAAAACCAAGATTAAATACCACAATTGAAGGTTCAAACGATTTAGCAAATTGGGCAGTAGTGGACACGGTTGGAATATTGGCGGATTCAATAGAAACATATCAATCAGGATCACTCAATTTCAATGCAAAGAAATTTTGGTATTACCGAATAAAGCATATAGGAGCAACCGGCAATCCAAAGGATGTAACATCAAGTATGAATTTACTATTTATAAAACCATAGTTCGATTGATTTAAGAAATAAAAAATAAATGCCAGATAAGCTAAACATATCATCACTTAAATTATTTGCCGGGACCACATGGAGCTGGAAAGAAACGCCCTCACTCTTTCCGGCTCCGACTTATTCCTTAACCATTTATATGAAAATGGGAACGGGATCCACTGTAACATTGAACGGCGTTGCGGATGGAACTGCTTTTCTGTTCTCAAAATCCGCAAGTGAAACTTCCCAGCTTTCTCACGGAAATTATAATTATCAGGTTATTGCTGATGATAATAACGGAAATGTTTCGCTGGTTGAATCCGGATATGTTGTAATTGAACCTTTGCTGAATGCAGTAACGGATTCAAGAAGCTACTGGCAAAAGATGCTTGATCTGTTAAGAGATGCTTATGCTAATATTGCCGGAAGGGAATACACCGAAATTACAATAAACGGCAGAACTGTCCGTTATGACCGCGCCCAGCTGATAAAAGAACTATCCATTGCGGAATATAAAGTTGAGCAAGAAAACAAGCTTAAAAAAGGTCAAAACGGCAATAAAATCATGGTAAGATTTTAATGAAATTTATTGAAAAAATATTATCCAAACGCGGATTTGTGCATAAAAGAGTTGCGGATAAAAACTATTTAAGAGGATACGCTGCAGCTCAAAGCAACCGGTTCACATCCGATTGGCACACATCGAGCGGATCAGCTGACCGGGAGATCATGGGCGCACTTGCAAAAGTACGCGACCGCGCGAGGGATATAGTAAACAATAATGATTACGGAAAAAAATACATCCAGTTATGCGTAAATAATATTGTCGGCGCAGATGGATTTGTTTTACAGAATAAAGCAAAAGATGTTTCGGGAAATTTTGACAAAGCAGCAAATAAAATAATTGAAGATAAGTTCTGGGAATGGAGCAATAAAAAATACTGCACTGTAAACGGCAGACTTTCTTTTCGTGCTGTTCAAGAATTGATCATCAAAACGGTTGCAAGAGATGGTGAAGCATTTGTAAGAAAAATTAAAGGCAAAAATGTAAATAAGTTCGGGTTCGCACTCCAAGTGGTCGAACCGGATTTTATTGATGAAAAATATAATACCGTTTTAAAGAACGGAAATGTAGTAAGAATGGGAATTGAGCTTGACCAGAACCGCACTCCGGTGGCTTATTACATCAAACAAGTAAATCCCGAAACTGAATTATACAGTCATTCGCAAGCATCGGAACTTATCCGCATCCCGGCTGATGAAATCATTCACATTTATGATCCGGAAAGAGCAAATCAGACCAGAGGCATTTCCTGGATGGTCGTTTCAATCTACCGTTTAAGGCAATTAAGCGGATTTGAAGATGCTTCTTTAATCAATGCGAGAGTTTCCGCGCATAAAATGGGATTTTTCAAAAAAGAATTAGGATCTGAAGAATATAAAGGCGAAGAAACCGACGAATCAGGAAATATAATTTCGCATTCGGAACCGGGAATATTCGAAACATTACCGGCCGGATTTGATTTTGTCCCTTATGATCCGAAATATCCCACTGATCAGCATGACAGCTTCGTAAAATCAATTTTAAGAGCAGTTGCTTCCGGGTTGGGAGTTTCATACAACACTCTGGCAAATGATCTCGAAGGAGTTAATTACAGCTCGATCAGAGCCGGTCTGCTGGATGAACGCGATAACTGGAAACGCTTGCAATCATGGTTCATTGAATCGTTTTTACTGGATGTTTTTGAAACATGGCTTGAAATGGCGCTTTTAATCGGTGAAATTCCGCTTCCATACTCGAAATTTGAAAAATTCAATCAGCCGTTATTTATGGGAAGGCGCTGGCAGTGGGTTGATCCTTTAAAAGATGTACTTGCCAATATTGAAGCGGTTAACGCCGGATTTAAGACAAATGCAGATGTTCTCGGTGAACAAGGTAAAGATCTTTATGAAACTTATGAACAATTAAAGATCGAAAAAGAATTACTAAAAAAATACGGATTACAAACTGGAGAGATAAATGAAGAAGTCAGAAGAATTATTGCAGAAAGTATTAACGCGGAAGATGACGATACAATCGGACGCGGTAAACGAAGCAGAAAGAACCATTGAGTTTTCCGCATCAAGCGAAACAACGGTTGACAGACACTGGTGGAAAGAAATTCTTGATCACAAAGTTGAATCAATCCGGTTAGGTCGCATAAATGACGGAGCTCCGCTGTTATTCATGCATGATCCGTATAAACAGATCGGAGTGATCCAGAAATGCTGGCTTGATGAAGAATCAAAGCAGCTAAGAGTTATCGCAAAAATATCTAAAAATGAAGAAGCGGAAAATATATTCAGAGATGTACAGGACGGCATCATTACAAAAATTTCGATTGGATATCGAATTCACAAACTTGCTTTGGATAGCAAGGAAGAAGACAAGGAAACATACCGCATTATCGATTGGGAACCCTTCGAAGCATCGGTTGTTTCGATCCCGGCTGATAATTCAGTTGGTATAGGCCGCAATGAAGAATTCTCTGAAGAAAAATTAACTGCTCTTTATGATCAAATAAAAAATTTAAATGAAGAAGTCAGAAATATTAAAATCAAAGAGGTAAATACAATGAAAGAAGACTTGACTCAGGAAGAAATTCAAGCTTTAGAAGCTAAAAGAAAAACTGAAATTGAAGCGATCGCAAAACGCCACAAATTGGAATACCAATGGGCATTGGAATCAGATATTTCAGTTGAACAGTTCAGAGGTTTCGCATTGGAAAGAATCGGCAGCGGAACAAATCTTTACACTCCTTCAACTGATCTTGGTTTAAGTGCAAAAGAAGCTAAAAGATACAGTTTTGCACGCGCTTTAAGAGCTCAGTTAGGCAGTGAATTTGCAAAAGATGCCGGTTATGAATTGGAATTAAGTGCTGAAATTGAAAAAAGATTAGGCGTTGCTCCGAAAGGAATCTACATTCCTTACGATATTCAAAAACGTGATCTTACCGCAGGCGGTGCAACTTCCGGAAAAGAATTGGTTGGAACCGAGCAAGCTTCAGCATCTTTTATTGATTTGTTAAGAAATAAACTTCTTGCAAAAAAATTAGGTGCCAGAATTTTAAGCGGTCTAAAAGGAAATATTGCTATCCCTAAATGGGCAGGCGCTGCATCTTACTACTGGGTCGCTGAAGGTGTTGCAATTACAGAATCAAATCCGGTAACCGGTCAAGTTCTTTTAAGTCCTAAAACCGGCGGTGCTTCAGTTGATATTTCACGCCAGTTATTGCTTCAATCTGATCCTTCTGCTGAAATGTTAGTTGAAAATGACATTGCCTTGGTATGCGCTGCAGGCCTTGACAAAGCAGTTTTCCACGGAACCGGTGCAGACGGTCAGCCTACCGGAATTGCATTGACCAACGGAATCGGCGCAGTTGCCGGTGCAGGCTTCACATATGCAAAAGCAATTGAACTTCAAACTGACGTTGAAGATGCCAATGCAGATGTTGAAACAATGCATTATGTAACAACTCCGCAAGTAAGAGGATTGTTAAAAACCCGCGAAAAAGTTGCCAACTATCCATCATTTATTTGCAGTGAAGATAATAAAGTTGCCGGATACGGATGCCAGATCACAAAACAGATCGCTGCCGGATCAATGTTCTTCGGTGATTTCTCTCAAGTTGTAATTGGTGAATGGGGAGTATTGGATATTATGGTTGATCCTTATTCAAACAGCAGAAGCGGAAACATTGTAGTTGTAGCGCTTCAATCAGTTGATGTTGCTGTAAGACAACCGGGAGCATTCTCACTAGCTACTGGAATAAACTAATAAAAACTGTGCCGGTCTGACGTTATGCGTTGGGCCGGCAATAAATTAGGAGAAAATAAAGTGAGCAATTTAATTCAAGTTAAAATACTTCAGGCAAAAGGTAAAAAAGACGATCCGCAAGTAATGATCGGCGGAAAGGCTAAAAAAGCCGGCAATATCGTATTGGTAAATAAGATGGTTGCAGCTGATCTGGTTGAAAGAGGTATCGGTGAATATTACCAAGAACCCAAAAAAGAAGAAAAAGCTGAACCAGCAAAAGAAGTAAAAGAAGATGGAAAATAATTTTCCCATAGATGCTTTTTTCGGTGCCGGATTTGAGCGGAGCGCTGAATATACTTCCGCTGCCGGCACTAAATCTATTAAAGTTCTATTTGATGAAAAATTCAGTGCGGCAAAGCTATTGGGAAATGAACTGGAAGCGACAAATCCGATTGTTACATGCAGAACGGTGGACGTTCTGGATGCTGATCACTCAAGCAAAGTAACATTAAAGGACACTGAATATTCGGTAATTGAAGTGATGCATCAAGGTGACGGATTCACATATTTGAAATTGAGCCATGATTAAAAGATCGGAATTCATATCGGATTTTATTTTGAAGCTTCAGACAGTGACCAAAGCAAACGGTTACTTGACTGATCTGGGCACTAATGCGCATGACTGGACCGAGAAACCTTTAAGCAAAAAGGAGTTCCCGGAAGCGATCGTAAAGGATATCCAGAATTCATTTTCTGACGGACGTACTCACGTTCAAACAATGACAATTGAAATAGTGCTTTTTACCGCGAATTCAGATCAGACCATTCACGAAGTAAGAAAAATGATCGCGGATGTTTACATGATGATCTTAAATGAAAAGAATTTCTTTTACAACAAATATAGCGGAATTTATATCACTCCGGTAAGTGATGAAATTGAAATGTTCCATGAAGATAAAATTGTTGGTGCGGCATCGGTTAAAATTGCAATAACCTTGGAAGACAATAAATGGCAGTTATAATTAAAAACGAAAATATATACGA
>CBDUBH010000052.1:0-24358 GCA_965365345.1 uncultured Melioribacteraceae bacterium | reverse complement strand
TCATCGGAATTAAGCAGAAAAAAGAATAATACTGTTGCAGCCGCGGCTTCGGTTTTAATAATAGCCGGATTTTTTGTTTCAAGGCCTTCGGGCATGCTTGAAATAATAACTATACTTACAGCTGCGTTTTTGATAATCGGCTTGCTTTGGATAACCGTATTTTTAAAAATGCAAAGCCGTGAAAGTACAACTTCGCTTGAAAATCTTTCACATCTTTTGGAAACGATTTTTGATGAAGCGCAAATTCCGATGGCGCATATTAACACGGATTTCAAATTCATAAAAGTAAATGAAGCCTTTGCAAAATTTGATGAACATCAGATATGGGAATATTCAAATAAAAATTATTTTGAAGCTTTTCCTGAAGATAATAATATAAAAGATTGTTTTGAAGAAGTTATTAAAACAGGAAAACCATATAATTCGGCTTCGCAGGAAGTAAAAAAAAGAATCAATAAAAATAAAGTTACATATTGGGCATGGCAAATTGTTCCGGTAAAAGGTTCGGATAATTCTGTTGTAGGATTGATAGTAACTTTTAACGCAATTACAGAACGTGCAGAAATTGAACGCAAACTCCGCGAAAATCAAGTAAGATTGAACGGAATTATAAGTTCGGCAATGGATGCAATAATTTCAATTGACCGTGAACAAAAAATACTTCTTTTTAATAATGCCGCCGAAAAAATGTTCAAAATTTCTGCCGAAGATGCTTTGGGAAAACATATCGGAATGTTCATTCCGAAAGAATTCAGAAACGTGCATCATGAACATATAAAAGCATTCGGCAAAACAAATATTTCAACAAGATCAATGAACAGTTTGGGAAAAATTTTCGCTTTACGAACCGATGGAAATATTTTTCCCGCTGAGGCTTCAATTTCGCAAGTTGATGTAAACGGACAAAAAATTTATTCGGTAATTTTGCGCGATATTACCGAAAGAGTAAAAACCGAAGAATTAAATCAAATTCAAAAAGAGCGCGCACTTTTCCTTTCGGAAGTTACAAAACTGCTTTCAGAATATACATCAAATTATTTTGAAGCATTAAAATTAACAACTGAAAAAGTATGCGGAATTTCCGGCGATTTTTGCGCAATCAAAATCATAAATGATGAAAAATTATTCCGTTATTTATCTTTTATTCATTCAAAAAAAGATCCTGCTTCTTCAAAATTCAATAAAGATTTTTCACTTTTAAATCCCGCTGAATTAAATGATCTGAAAACTCAAAATTCTCCGGTTGTAATTTCAGTTGAAGAAAATAATATTCTATCTCCTGAATTTACATCAGTATTAATAAATAACGGAATGAAATCCGTAATTATAGTCCCCATAATTTCATTGATGCAATTTTTAGGATTTTTATTTATAGGAAAAAAAGAGGAAATAAATTTTATTGATATTTCCGAAGAGAATTTTTTAAATGAATTTGCTTCGCGAATCGGACTTCACATAATTAACGCGAAAAATTACGAAGACAAAAACCGCGAAATTGAAGAGCGTAAAAAAATTCAGGAAGATCTTACAAAAATAAAAGATGAACTTGAACGCAGCAACCGTGAGCTTGAACAATTTGCTTACATTGCTTCGCACGATATGCAAGAACCGCTTAGAATGATTACAAATTATATTGAACTTTTGAAAAGAAGATACTCGAAAAATTTGGATACAGACGCAAATGAATTTATAGATTTTGCTGTTAACGGCGCAAAAAGAATGCAGCGTTTAATTAAAGATCTGCTTGAGTTTTCAAAGATTTCAACAAAAGAAAAATCTTTTGAAAAAGTTGATCTGAATAAAATTTTGGCAAGCGTTCTTTTGAATTTGCAAGTTTCCATAAATGAAGCAAACGCAAAAATAATTTATGAAGATCTTCCCGAATTAATTGCAGATCCTTCACAAATGGAACAGTTGTTTCAAAATTTGATAAATAACGCAATCAAATTCAGAAATGAACAAATCCCTGAAATAAAAATAAATTTTTCCGAAGAAATTGGTCATTATAAATTCAGCGTAAAAGATAACGGCACCGGAATAAATCCTAAATTTGAAAAAGATATTTTCGTTATTTTTCAACGCGCGCACGAAAGTGAATATTCAGGAACAGGAATCGGATTGGCAGTCGTTAAAAAAATTGTTGAGCGCCACGAAGGTAAAATTTGGTTTGAATCAGAGTACGGAAAAGGAACGGAGTTCTTTTTTACAATTTCTAAAAATTTATATCAAAAAGATTAGAAAGATTCAAAGATTGAAAAATCTCTTCCGGAATTCTGCCTGACTTTAGCTTGGGCAAAGTCCGGAATCTATTTTTTACAATTTCTTAACTTACAAGAATAATTATTTATATTTTGTAGAGACGTAGCAAACAGCGTTTCTGCAAGTTAAATTTATTTCTCTGTCTTTATTGTTTTCTTAACTTTCGATTCAGAGTTCTTAATTTAACTTCGAAATATAATTTCCACTTTCCCTCAAAAGAAAAAATTTCAGTATGTAATAAATTAATTTTATTTGCTATTTTTACGCCTTGAAAGAATTTTGAAAGGAATGTTTTGTGAATTTTATGGAAAAGGAAAAGCCGATCGGAGTTTTTGATGCAGGTATCGGCGGATTAACGGTTGTAAAAAGACTGGCTTCAATAATGCCGACCGAAAGCATTGTGTATTTTGGTGATACAGCACGCGTTCCATACGGATCAAAATCAAACGATACCGTAATTGAATATTCAAAACAGAGCGCAAGATTTTTGATGAAAAAAGGCGTAAAAGTTATTGTTGTTGCGTGCAATACCGCTTCATCTGTGGCTTTGGATGATTTGCGAAAAGAATTTAACGTCCCCGTAATCGGAATGATTGAGCCGGGCGCTAAAATGGCTTTGCAGGAAACAAAGACCGGAAGAATCGGAGTAATCGGTACGAGCGCAACTATAAATAACAAAGCGTATTCCACAAAAATCAAAAATATTGATAATCAAATTGAAGTTTACGAAAAAGCTTGTCCGCTTTTGGTTCCGCTTGCCGAAGAAGGCTGGATTGATCACAAAGCTACAAAATTAATTGTTGAAGAATATTTAAAAGATTTAAAAGAAAAAGAAATTGATACGCTGGTTTTGGGCTGCACACATTATCCTATTTTGCAAAATTTAATTCAGGAAGTGATGGGCGAAAATGTAAAATTAATTGATAGTGGAGTTGCAGCGGCATCAATTGTGAAAAGTGAAATTCAAAGGATCGGATTCCCGACAAATGCGCACGCAATGGGAAGACAAGATTTTTACGTAAGCGATATTCCGCAAAAGTTTAAAGAAGTTGCCGAATTATTTTTAGGAAAGCCGCTTCAATTTATTAAAAAAGTTGAACTGGAAGATCTCATTGCGCATTAATTTATTGATTTTTCCTCTCCTAATCCAGGAGAGGAAATTTTATTATTCATTATGTTTTTTTAATAATTCAGGTGAAAATATAAAAAGATTCCGGACTCTGCCGGAATGACAACTTAATCTTTATAATTTTTCTAATTTTTCCATTCTTCCATTTTTCATTTTAATTTTTGCAATCTTTCAATCTTTTTATTCACTATCAACTTTCGCAATTTCCATTACAAATTTTGGAACGGCAGGTTCATCACCAAAAAAATCTCTTTTCTTTCCTTGCGTAATTGCCCATCTGTGCAGCCAACTAATTCCGGCAAATTTATAAAATTCATCCGGTAAATTATAGGCTTCATCTTTTAAGGCATCTTCAAGTGAAATGAAATTGTAGCCAAGTTCTTTCATCATTTTTGCAATTTCATCAATACATTCAGAATTTATTGCGTTTGCGTGAAGCAGCATAATTTGTGAAATTTCTCTCCCTAAAAGTTTTTTTGATTGTCCGGAATAATAAATTAATTTTTCTTTTAGATAAGGAATGTAAGCGGATTTTATTTTTGAAACTGATAAAGTATCATTTTGAGATTTTGCATTATCAAAAGCGCGCGCAAAGATCCAATCGGAATTATCAACCGTAACAGGTGCAATTTTGTAATTCCGTTCTGTTAAAAAAATATTTACGCTGTCTTTTTTTTCTTTTGTCATTCCCATTCTTAAAAAAGGATGACGGAAATATCTTAACTCTTTTCCTTTTTCCGCGAGTAATTCTTTCGTAAATTTTTCGCCTTTTATAATATCATTTTGAAAATTTTCCGCCGGATTTCTGTTTAGATCAATATGAGAAAATGTGTGATTTCCAAGTTCCAGATTATTATCAATCCACAATTTTAAGATTTCAAGTTTAGTTGAAATTAATTCGTCGTTTTTTGAAAATAATTGATTTTCATTTACGAATCCAACAGCAGGAATTTCAAAATCTTTTATCTTTTTGATCAAAATTTCAGTCATTTCTTTTTGTTTTTCAGGTGAGTAAAATTGGCTTCCCATAAAAGGAAGATCATCAATGGTAATGCAAATTTTTTTTGCCTCATTTTGTGAAAATAAAATTGAGGAAAATATAAAAAGGAAAAGCAGCGCGCGCATAAAACTCCCGTAAATTCATTTTGAAATTTGATTTAAGCAAATTTGAAATTACAAATAATTTTAAGAAAATGACAAGTTTAATTTATATGATGCTGAAAATATTTTAGGAAACTTTAATTGCGAAAAAAAATATTTTGAAAGTTTTTAATCGGGTAGATCAAAGCTGAGAAATTTCAG
This sequence comes from uncultured Melioribacteraceae bacterium, assembly GCA_965365345.1. GTDB lineage: Bacteria > Bacteroidota > Ignavibacteria > Ignavibacteriales > SURF-24 > CBDUBH01. The sequence goes on along the minus strand of CBDUBH010000052.1, from coordinate 19,668 downwards.
TCAAAAATTTAAAATTAAAAAATCAAAAAATAATTTTCATTTAGTATTTAAAATAAAAAAAGCGGTAATGAAAATTACCGCTTTAAAAAATTGAATTTATTTTATCCTAAATAAGCCGCTAGATTTTTACGTTTTGAATTGTGTTTTAATCTGCGAACTGCTTTTTCTTTAATCTGGCGAACTCTTTCACGAGTTAAATTTAATTTTTCGCCCAATTCTTCCAAAGTTAAGGAATATTCGGTATCAAGTCCGAAATAGTAACGGATTACGGTTGCTTCTCTTTCGGTCAAAGTTGAAAGAACATCTTCAATATCTTTTTTCAAAGATTCTTTCATCAAAATCTGATCCGGTTCCGGATTATCTTTATTGTGAAGAACGTCAAGCAAATTATTTCCGTTATCTTCGCCTTCGCTGAAAGGAGCATCCATTGAAATATGACGTCCGGAAATTTCCAATGCGTAGGAAACTTCATCAACATCCATTTCAAGTTCTTTTGCCAATTCTTCAATGGTTGGCTGTCTTTCGTAAATTTGTTCAAGTTCATTGTAAACTTTTGCAATTTTACTTAAAGCACCAACTCTGTTTAATGGCAAACGCACCATTCTTGAGTGCTCACCGATTGCCTGAAGAATTGATTGACGGATCCACCAAACCGCATAAGAAATAAATTTGAACCCTTTGGTTTCATCGAATTTTTTAGCGGCTTTGATCAAACCTAAATTACCTTCATTAATAAGATCGCCAAGCGATAATCCTTGATTCTGGTATTGTTTAGCAACACTGACTACGAATCTGAGATTAGCTTTCACCAATCTTTGCAGCGAAGCCTCATCACCTTCTCTGATTCTTTCAGCTAAATAGACCTCTTCATCGGGGGTTAAAAGGTCAACCTTCCCGATTTCCTGAAAATATCTATCTAATGATTGACTTTCCCGTTGAGTAATTTGTTTTGTGATCTTCAAGCGTAAACTCCTAATAATTATAAAATCTAAGTATTATTTATACAACACTACATTTCTGCTAAAATAAGACTTCAAAATCAATTTAAAATTTTAAAATCTGTAATTTAAATAATTTTTTCTGATTATCAATAGATAATTTGAACTTAAACGTAATATTCTCCGTAAGCCTTCAATAAATCAACAACCGGTTCGGTAAGTTCGCAAACCGGATAATGATGACCTTCAACATCATCAATTGAAAAAAGCGGTTCTTCAATGATAGCATTTTCAATTAATGTATGCAGAATTCCTTCAGTGAATATATCTTCGTTTATGATAACGATCTTATTATCGCCAAAGGGATGTTCTCCGAAAAAATCAGGAATGTTAACCGTACATTCCACAACAATTTTTCCGTCATTAGTTTTCAGAAGCAATCCCGGATTATTATCTTCATATCTCGAAAAATAAAGCGCTCCTGAAAATTCGCGCCATTTCAAGTTTTCAACCAATAATATTTCGTATGTCAATTTAACTGCCTTTGAATTTAATTATAATACCAATAAAAAGCGGAATTAGTTCCAATCGCTTAAATTTGATTAAATCAATTTTACATTTCCGCATCTATAATTCTTAACAGCTAAACCGGGGATATAATTCCTGATTTTAACTTTTTGCAGGATTTGGCAAACTATATTTTTTATTTTAATATATAATCGAAAAAAACGGATAATTTTTTACCCGATTTTAAAATATTTTTTTTTCGTAAATTAAAGGTTGTTTTTACTTATCGAAATTTTAATAAAAATATTTTCTTTATTGAATCGTCGTTCAAAAATAATTTAAGTTTAGCCGAAAATCCACCCAAAACAGTGTAAAAATTTAGAACCGTAAAATATTTACTTATATAAACTTAAGTTTTAACAGAAAAATTCCATACTAATTTCCTAATTATTAAGATCATTAAATTTATAATTGATTATTGAATCGGCTAAATATTTAAAAATTGATTTGACTAAATTTTTCCAAATCTTATTTGATCAAAACAAAAATGCGGAAATTGAATAATTTTCCGCATTTAATTTTTTATTTAGATTATATAGAGCTTTATAAGTGAATGATGTCATTATAAATTATGAAAAGCATGAAAAGAAGTAAAATTGCAAATCCCGTATTTTGGATAGCTACTTTAATTTTCAATGGAATTTCGCGTTTCATAATTCCTTCGATCAAAATTATTACAAAATGACCGCCATCTAAAACCGGGAAGGGCAAAATATTTAAGATCGCCAAACTTAAACTCAACATTCCTAAAAAGTAAATAAATGCGAAAAATCCTGTATCAGCTGATTTTGCAGCAAATTGCGCAATTTTTACAGGTCCGCCGAATGCTGATGAAAATTCAACATTTCCGCCGATTACATGACCGATCATAGAAAAAGTTAATGCAGTGTACTTTCCGATATCAGTAAATCCATTGTACATTGATTCAAAAAGTCCAAGTTGTCTTAATTCAACTTCGCCTTTGAAAACATCACCGATTATTGCTCCCAATTTTCCCTCGGAGGAAGGAATTAGCGAAAGCATTAAAGTATCATTATTTCTTAAAATTGTAACGGGAATTTCATTGTTTTTATTTTGAGCAAGAATTTCAGTTGCTGCCGTGCGTCCTAAAATCGGTTTTTGATCCATTGCTAAAAGCACATCGCCTTTAATAATTCCGGCTTTGTTTGCAGGTGAATCTTTTAAAACGCTATCAACAATTGTTTGAACATCAGCGGGCACCAAAAGCGCACTATTATTTGATGCGCCTGCGGTAAAAACTTTATTCGGAATATTTAATTCTTTTACTTCGTTGTTCCGCAAAACTTTTACATTAAGATCATTCCCGATATTATCAATAAAAAGTTTCGTGTTCATTTCTTCCCAATTCGAAACTTCATCGCCGTTTATCGAAATTATTTTATCTTTTGCCTGAAATCCTGCCGTTTCAGCGGGAGTTCCTTCGGCAACGTAACCGATTTCCGTTGATTTTATAACTTGTTTGGGATTGAAATAATTTATTCCCGCAAAGATCAAAAATGCCAAAAGTAAATTCATTAAAACGCCGGCAGTAATTACGAATAATTTTGCCGGAGTTGATTTAGATCTGAATTCATAAGGCTGCGGTTCTGATTCGGCAAAATTTGTATCCATGCTTTCATCAACCATTCCGGCAATTTTTACATATCCGCCCAAAGGAAGCAGGCATAATCTGTAATCTGTATTTCCTTCGCCGTCAAAATCTTTTGGAAGATCGCCGAAAGTGAAACCTTTTATTCTATTCCAGCCGAAAAGTCTTTTCCCGAATCCGATCGAAAAAACATCAACGCGCATTTTCATAAGTTTGGCTGCAATAAAGTGCCCGAACTCATGGACAAAAACCAAAATTCCGATTGTAATTATGAAATAAATTATATAACTCATCTAAAAAGTAACTCCTAATATAAATTTTTTGCGAACTCTCTTGTAAACCTGTCGCATTCGAATATCGTTCCTAAATCCGGTTCTTTATGATTTTCGATTTTATTTAAAGATTGTTTAATTATTTCCGGGATTTGTAGAAATTTTATTTCGCCGCGTAAAAATTTCGAAACTGCAATTTCATTCGCCGCATTCAAAATGCAAGGCGCTGTTCCGCCGGTTTCCATAACGTCATAAGCTAATTTCAAACATTCAAATTTTTCCTGATCAGGCTCCAAAAATGTTAAATTCCCGACTTTCGGCAGATTCGTTCTTTTATTTCTGTTTGAAAGCCGTTCAGGAAAAGATAAAGCGTATTGAATTGGAAGTTTCATATCGGGCAAACCCAATTGCGCCTTAATTGAGCCATCAACAAATTCAACAAATGAATGAATAATTGATTGCGGATGAATTACTACTTTTATTTTTTCTTTCGGAAGTCCGAAAAGCCATTTTGCTTCGATAACTTCCAAACCTTTATTCATCATTGAAGCCGAATCGATCGTGATTTTGCTGCCCATTTTCCAATTCGGATGATTTAATGCTTCTTCAACAGAAACATTTTTCAATTCATTTTTTTTCTTGTATAAAAAAGGACCGCCCGAAGCCGTTAAAATTAATTCTTCAACTTCATTTATATTTTCACCAATTAAACATTGAAATATTGCGCTATGTTCCGAATCAACCGGAATTAATTCGGCATTATATTTTTTCAAAAGTTCTGTAATAAGTTCGCCGGCAACAACAAGAGTTTCTTTGTTTGCCAAAGCGATTCTTTTACCTAATTTTATCGCTTCAATTGTTGGTGAAAGTCCTGCAAATCCAACCAAAGCATTTATAAAAATATCGTAATCGCCCGATTTTGCCGCTTCAGTTAATCCATTTTCACCGGAAAGAATTTTGCATTTTCCGTTAAATTCCGATCTCAATTTACTTGCGGAATTTTCATCTTTTACGACTACAACCGAAGGTTTAAATTCTTCGATCTGTTTTTTAAGAAGTTCGATATTTGAATTTACGGTGAGAATTTCGGCTTTATAAAGACCGGAAAATTCCCGTATCACGTTTAAAGAGTTTATTCCAATAGAACCTGTAGAACCGAAAATTGCTATTTTTTTCATTAAAAAAATTAACCGCCAAAACTAATTATTTAAATCATCTTATAAAGATACAAAATATTAAGCGCTTTTTATAAATTTTCAACCGGCAATTCTACGACTGAAAGCAAATAAAAAGTTTAATAATACTAAAACATTTGTAACGGTAACTATTGTTTCCAAACTTTTTAATTTTGCAAAAGCATCATCGGTAAGCGGAAAATTTGAATCCAATTCATTCCCGATTGATGTACGTAATTGTTTTGCTTTCGGGATCATTACAAAAAATACCACCGCAATCAAAATTACCATTATAACTTGTTTGGAAGCAAGCCAGTGATTTTGAGAAAAATCGAAAAATCCGTAATAAGGCATATTAACCACCATGATAATTCCGGTAATTAAAATTCCGGTCATCCCGATAATTCCGCTTATGTTTGCAAATTTCAGATAGAATGAAACCAATTTTTGTTCGCCCGAAGTTCCGCGCGCTCTGTTCAAAAATCCGCGCAATACAATATCAACGGGAAATAAAGAAAGCCAAATGCTTGCGCTAATTACATGAAACGCAACTAAAACAGTATAGAACCACATAAATTTTCCTTTTAAGTAAGTTGAGAAAGTTGAAAAAATTCTGAAATGGAAATCTTCCCGAATTCAGACATCAAATATAATTTAAGCAGTTTTTAATTTATTTGCTTGTTTTTTTTTGCAGCTTATAAATTATTCCTCGTTAAACCGGTCTTTAAATTTTTTGCGAAGCGTTCTAAGTTGATCAAGAAGATTTTGAACCGGCGCAAGCGAATCGCCATATTCCAAATAAACTTTTTTGGTAAAATCTTTATCAATTATTTCGATCCATTCAGCACCGCCATCAGCACAATCGGGACACCCATAAACATCCTGAAGTTTTTTAAATTCGTTAAGATCAATCGAATTATACAAATCATTCCATTGTTTTGCAGAAATTTGAGTATTAAAAGTTTGTTCGGGATAATTCAGCGAATCTCTCCGGCTTTTCATCGTAAATTTTGTTTCGGTCTGATTTATTGAAATTTCGTGAATGCAATAACCAACGCACATGCCAAATGAATCTCCGCTTTTAATAATAAGATCCGATCTTATCGGTTCGATATTATCCTCATTTTCCGAAACGGAATTTTCATTGCACGTAAAATTTATAAATAGCAAAAATAAAAGCACGGAAGTAAGATATTTCATTGAGTGTCCATTTAATTTGAAAATAAACAGTTAATTGGAAAGCGCCCAAATTACAATGTTTGTTCCGAATTTTAATGATTCTTCGCGCTTTATTTTAGGATCATTATGAACATCGGGATCAGCCCAGCCATCACTCGGATTACTTTCAAAAGTATAATAAACTGCCAATCTTTCATTAATAAAAATTCCAAATCCTTGCGGCGGATTTTTGTCATGTTCATGAATTTTTGGCGGACCTTGCGGAAAGTTATAAAAGCAATTGTAAATTCCGTAACTGAAAGGCAACTCAACCAAATCTTTATCCGGAAAAACCTTTTTCATTTCTCTGCGGAATGCTTTATCTAAACCATAATCATCATCAACATAAAGAAATCCGCCGTTCTCTAAATACTTTCGCAATCTTTCCACTTGTGAATTTGTAAAAACGATATTTCCGTGTCCGGTAACAAAAAGGAAAGGATATTGAAAAATATTATCGGTATTCAGATCAACAAAAACATATTCCGGTTTAACGGGAATATTTGTATTTGATTGAATGAATTTTAAAAGATTAACTTCGGCAGAAGGATCGTTGTACCAATCGCCGCCGCCATCATATTTTAAACGCGCTATTTGAAATCCGGCATCATTTTGCGAAAAAATATTTCCGGCAAGAATCAAAAGAAAGATAAAAATTTTATTCATTGAAATTTATTTATTCCGGTTTTCTTTTATCAAAATTAAATTTACGAAAATAATAAAATAATAAGAACGTAAAATTGTAACAGAAAATTATACATCAAAAATAATTTAACGTTCCTTTGAAAAAATTTTAAAATAAAAATGAATATTAATTTCTTCGAAATTCAAAATGTTGCAAAATTTTCATGATTTCATGGCCGCCTTAATTATTAAGGTTTAACCCCTATTTTTAGTTAAATAATTATTGTTTAGTTTTACCCGATTTTAATTCACAATTTATTTAATTTCTTTTTAGGAAGGTTTATGGAAGCAGTTCACAGCCAAATTCCTTTGTGGAGTTTGGTTCCTTTTGCGTTGATGTTGGGTTCAATTGCGGTTTTTCCTTTGGCATGGAATCATTTTTGGGAAAAGAACAAAAATAAATTAATGATTGCCGTTGTTTTGAGTGTTCCGGTTATCATTTATTTATTTTCTGCGGGATTTACACACGAACTTTTTGAGACTTTAATTTTTGATTATGTTCCTTTCATTATTTTACTCGGCGCGCTTTTTACAATTACCGGCGGAATTTATTTGACCGGTGATATTGAAGCAAAACCTTCAATAAATACTTTATTCATGGGGATTGGCGCCGTGCTTGCATCTTTTATGGGAACAACCGGCGCGGCAATGTTATTGATCCGTCCCGTAATTCAAACCAACCGGCAGCGGCAATTCAAAGTTCATACAATATTATTTTTTATTGGAATTGTTGCGAATTGCGGAGGATTATTAACGCCGCTTGGCGATCCGCCGCTATTTATGATGTATTTGCGCGGTGCTGAATTTACATGGTTCTTTTCACTTTTTCCGCAATGGATTGTAACTAATATTTTACTGCTGATAATTTATTTTATTGTTGATTCATTTTATTACAAAAAAGAAGATCTTACAAAGATCATAATTGATAAAACAAATATTAAACCGATAAAGATTGAAGGAAAATTAAATTTTGTTTGGCTAATAGGAGTTGTACTTGCGGTTGCTTTTATAAATCAACAATACATTCCCGCAATTGAGCAAAACGATTTTTTTAAATTTTTACGTGAGATAGTGATAATTGCAATGGCGGCACTTTCTCTATTATTTACAACAAAATTAGTGAGAACATCTAACAACTTCACATGGCATCCGATTGAAGAAGTTGCTTATCTGTTTTTGGGAATTTTCATTACAATGGTTCCGTGTATTTTATATTTGGAATCTAATGCGAAATCATTGGGCGTAACGGAAGCATGGCAATTTTATTACGCAACCGGCGGATTAAGCAGCATTTTAGATAATACCCCGACCGCCGTAACTTTTTATTCGCTTGCGTTGGGATTAGGACAGCAGTCTGTAAATATGGTTGCGGGAATTCCGGATGAATTGATGCGCGCAATTTCAGTTGCTGCGGTATTTTTCGGAAGTTTAACTTATATCGGTAACGGTCCGAATTTTATGGTTAAAGCGGTTGCGGAAGAAAATAATATTAAGATGCCTGATTTTTTCAGTTATGTTTTTAAATTTTCGATAATTGTGCTTTTACCGGTTTTCATTTTGATCCAATTGATTTTTGTGAAGTAAAATTTGCAGAAAGATATTTTCAAAAAAATTAGTTTGAAAATGATTTTTGATTAGTGAAATTTTTTCGGTAAAAATCATTTATATTTTTAAATAATCAAAATAAAATTAAATGTTTTTGCAGAGACGAGATTTATCTCGTCTCTACGATTTTATTTTTATTGTAAGATTTTTAACATTTATTTATAAGTGTTGAAGAAAGGATTCCGGACAAGCCGGAATGACTACAAAGTTTTTTATCTTTTAATCTTTCTATCTTTGAATCCTAAATTTTTACCTTCTTTTTTATTATCAATTATCAAAACAAATTCGCCTTTAAGATTTTGCTTTTCTGCAATTTCCAAAACTTTTTCAACGCTTCCTCTGAAAAATTTTTCATTTGCCATTGTTAGTTGAAAAGCTAAAACGATCTGAGTTTCTTTTCCCAAAATTTTTGAAACGTCTGCAAGCAAAGGTTTTATTCTGTATGGCGTATCTAAAATTACTATTGTTTCTTTTACGCTTTTCAATTTCAAAAGTTCATTGCGGCGTTCTTCTTTTTTAGGCGAAAGCCAGCCGTAATAATAAAATTTTTCGAAATCAAATCCGCTTGAAATCAGCGCGGGCAAAAGTGAATTTGCGCCGGGCAATGGCACGATCTGTATGTTTTGACTGATACAAATTTCAACGAGTAAATGTCCGGGATCAGAAAAAAGCGGAGTTCCGCAATCTGAAATTAAAGCTGCATTTTCGCCGTTAATAATTTTTAAAAGAATATTGTTAGCAATCTCTTTTTCGTTATGTTCATTTAAAGAAATTAATTCTTTTTCAATTTTGAAATGCGATAAAAATCTTCGAGCTTCTTTGTACTCTTCGCAAATTATAAAATTTACTTCTTCAAGAGTTTTGATTGAACGATAAGTTACATCATCCAAATTTCCGATTGGTGTGGGAACGAGATACAATTTTCCTATCATGAACTTTGCCGGTTTTTGTGCGGCGGAATAAATCCGCGGTAAGTATCAAATTTAGAATTGTAAAGAACGATGTTCATATTTTTATCGCGCAAAGTTCCGCCGCTGGGATACAAATAAAAATCAGAAAGAAAATTTGTTTTTTCAGTTGCGAGCGCACTATTTGCATCAGTGTAAAATTTTACTTTGTAAAACCCGATCTCGTAATTCCCGTTTTCAATTTGCTTTTGAAGATTTTCTTCCGAGTAAATATAAATATCGTTCATATCTTTTAATGTATAATCTAAAATTTAAGAATTAAGAAAATCAAATTTTTAATATAGAAGTTATGAATACAGAATTTTAAGAATTAAGAATTTATTGAAAAATAAAATATCTTATTCCGGACCTGTCCGAATTGCTTCGGCCAAGGCGGGCAAACTTGCCTACCGGCAGGCCGGCCGGAATGACATTTTATTTTATTAAAATTGTTACATTATATTTGCATTTGTTTTCTAACAATATAAATTAAAAAGAATTAATAAAAAATCTGTTTAATCCTTATTCCGGTTTTAAATCATGATAACCGAATTTATTTAATTTGAATTGATTAACATCTTCAAATTTTGATTCAAGTAATTTGTTTATTTGAATTTCTGATTCGGTTTCGTATTCATGAACAATTAATAATCCGCCGCGGCAATTAATTAAAAATTTGCCATTCGGAAATACTTCAACAATTTTTCCCCATTCAACTTCTCTGAATCCATAATCGACCAGATCAGTTTCAAAAATTGCGGCCCGCCAGATTGTAAGCTTTTTTTCATTTAAAAAAGAAAATGCGCCGTTAAACGGATAAGTTACTGCGCGAATAAAAGCATCAAGTTGAAAAATATCTTTTTGCCAATCAATTAAACTATCTTGCGGAGATCTTTTGGGATAATAAGTGGGATCTAAATCTTTTTGTTTTTTTAAAAATATTTCACCATTCAAGAGATTATTAATATTTTTATTTATTAATGTTTTCATTGCAAGCGAATTTTTAAAATGCATTGTTTCGCTTGTATCGGTTGGCTGAATGCTAAAAACAAAGGTATCCAAAATATCGCCGGAATCAACTCCGGGATCATATTTAAAAATGTTGGTGAAAAAATGTTTCCGCTGTTCTATCAAAGCCCAATTCATTGGTGATCTGCCTCGACCTATCGGAAGGTTATCTGCGCTGCCATGCATTCCAAAAACACCGGTAGAAAATGTTTCCAATATTTCTTTCGGAATTAATCTTTGCCAGCCCATTACAAAACCAATATCTAACTTATTCTGAATGAAGAAATTTTTATCTTCTTCACTTTTTAAATTATAATTTTTTGCCTGATAACATTTTATGTTTTGCAGTTCACAATAGGATTTCAAATTTTCATAATCAGCAACCTGATTTTTTTCTTCTGTTTCCGGGGAAATTGTTATAACATATTCAATTTGCAATCCTTTATTTATTATGGCTTCAATTATAAAAATTGTTGTTGATTTGCATCCGAATACTGCAATTTTTTTCATGATGATTCTTCCAGATATTTTTTATACGGAATGCAATTTAGTGCCATGTGATTTTTAAAATTTTCTATTCGATTATTCAAAAATTCATTCAATCTATCCAAAGGATGAATACTTTTGGTTGCCCACCAGATCGGGTGAATCAGGAGTTGAATGGATTGGTTCTTTTGAAATTCTTCAGATTCCAATGGATGCCCGAAACGAAAACTTCCTTGCGAATCAGCAAAATATTTTAATTGCTTAAAAAATATGGGATTGTAAGTGTGATTTACTCCGCAAATTGCATTGGGATTATTTAAAAAGAACTCGGAAGGCCTGTGGATACTGATATATTTCACTTCAACATTAAAAATCATTTCAAACAATTTTTTTTCTTCACTGAAACCCGCTTCAATATCTTCGTAAATTGTTGGATCAAAATGAATACTTACTTGATGTCCGCGGGAAATTATTGATTTAATTAATTTGAAATTTGTCGGCTCAAAAAGATTGTAGGAATGCGAACGCATTAAAAAAAAATAAGTTGATTTAACTTCTAAACTATCTTCTACTTTGGATAGTTCATAAGCATACTCAATATCAAAATCAATATCATGACGAAGAATTAATGCATTCTTAGTTGGAATTGAAGGCATATAGAAAGTAAGTTGATAACCTTTATTTAGAAAGTTTTTTATTAAAGAATGGTATTCATCCATTTTTATCCCTCCATATTTAAATTATCAACCTGCTATCCTATTTATTTAATTATAGAAATATTTCTCCTAATTTTCCAAATAATTCATCAAAATTTACTTTAATTTTTTCGCCGGATTTTCTTATCTTAATTTCAACTGAATTTTCTTTCAGATTTTTTTCGCCTACAACAATTTGAACCGGCATTCCTAAAAGATCTGCATCATTAAATTTGAATCCAGCTTGCGCATCAACTCTATCATCAAATAAAACTTCGTAACCTTTTGATTTTAATTCATTATACAATTTTTCCGAAGAGTCAATTATTTCCTGCTTTTTCATATTCAATGCGATCAAATGAATTTGATACGGAGCAAGATGATTTTCCCAAATAATTCCTTTTTCATCGTAACTTTGTTCAATGTAGCATGCAATTACGCGTTCAACGCCGATTCCGTAACTTCCCATAACAATCGGATGAGCTTTTCCGTTTTCATCAAGGAAATTTGCGCCCATTGATTCTGAATATTTTGTGCCGAGTTTGAAAATATGTCCGAGTTCAATCGCTTTGAAAACATCTAATTTTTCGCCGCATTTTGTACAGGTTTCACCTGATTTTGCAGTGCGTAAATCGAAATATTCAATATTTGCAGCATCGCGTTTTAAATCAATTCCACCTATGTGAAAATCATTTTTATTTGCACCGCTGAAAAGTTCGTTTGCATCTTTTAATCTGTTATCTGCAATAATTCTTCCTTTAAATCCGATTGGTCCAATTGAACCGGCATCGGCTCCGGTAATTTCTTTTAATTCATCAGGATGTCCGGGACGTAAATTTCCGGGCAAAGCAGAATTTAATTTGTTTTCATTTACTTCATCATTTCCGAGCATTAAAATTAAAATGGGTTTATCTTCGTGAATGTAAATTCTTGATTTTGCGCACTGAGTTTCATTAATTTTTAAAAACTCGCAAAGTTCATCAATTGATTTTACATTCGGAGTAAAAATTTCTTTTATCTCTTCGCTTTTGTCGTAACGCGGCGCGCCTTCAACAATTGATGCCGCAACTTCAACATTTGCAGCATAACCGCAATGTTCGCAGTAAGCAACTGTATCTTCGCCGGCTTCGGATTTCACCATAAATTCTTCTGATCTGCTTCCACCCATTGCCCCGCTTGATGCGCCTACAACAAAATATTTTAATCCGCAGCGGTCGAAAATTTTTCTGTATGCTTTATCGTGCAACTCATAAGATTTATCCAGATTTTCAAAAGAAGTATCGAAAGAATAAGCATCTTTCATTAAAAATTGTCTTCCGCGAATTACACCGCTTTTCGGTCTCGGTTCATTTCTGAATTTGGTTTGAATCTGATACCAGATTTGCGGCATATCTTTATAAGATTTCACAACTCCTTTTGCGTGGAAGGTCATAATTTCTTCATGAGTGGGAGCCAAAACATAATCACGGTTTTTCAAATGAAACATTGTATCGCCAAAAGCTTCAACGCGATTTGTTTCTTCCCAAATTTCGCGCGGATTCAAAGCAGGTAAGTGAAATTCCTGTCCGCCGATCGCATCCATTTCTTCACGAATAATTTCACTAACTTTTTTTACAACTTTATAGCCCAAAGGCAAAAATGAATAAATTCCCGCAGAAAGCATGCGAACCATTCCGGTGCGCAGCATTAAAACGTGACTTGGAATTACGGCTTCATTCGGAACTTCTTTTAAAGTAGGGATAAACGATTTGCTTAATTTCATAATTTAGATCATTTAATTTTTGTGAATAAACCTTAAAAATAACGATTTGAAAATGCTAAATCAATTAAGTAATTAAGATGATTTTTGAAATTAATAATTAAAAATTTCTTTACACTGATTTTTGAAAATTGTAGAATGAATTATGAGAGAATTTTAGAAAGTAAGAGTTTTGAGTGTTGCTGTCATTCCGGTTTATCCGGAATGACAAAAATTTTTTTAAAAACAAAATATATATTTTTAACTCCTGATTTTAATATTGACAACCAATGAGGAAATTTATGAAAAATTTAAAAGCCGTAATTTATATTTTGATGATCGGATTTTTGGCTTCGTGCGCATCGAGTAAAATTGCAAGTTACAAAAATGAAATTATCGGAACGTGGTTTGTAAAAGATGTAACCGGAAAAATGAACGTTTCCGATGTAATTTGGAATCAGGCAGTTCGAGAAGCAAAAAGTTCATCTTACAATTTTTACGAAAATAATTCGGTTGAAATTAAGATCGGAAGAATCACAAACAACGGAAAATGGGAATTTCAAAAAGGCGGCGATGAGCTTTTGATTAGTCGCGATGAGGGTGAAGAAATCTCTTATTATGTTGAAGAAATTTCCAACGGACAAATGATTTTGAATTTAAATTTGCCCGAAGGAAATATGAGAATTGTTTTGCGAAAGTTGTGAGCAAAATGAAAAGATTTAGAAAGATTGAAAGATGAAAAGATTGAAAGATGAAAAGATAAGAATGTCATTGCGAGCTGTAGGCGAAGCAATCCCTGTTTTTGTCATTTCTCCTGATAATTGTCAATCCAACGAAGTTCAGAATCTTTCCGCTTGTAATTTGTAAAAATGAATTATTGTTAAATTTTATTTTGTAGAGACGAGATATATCTCGTCTCTACGTTTTTAATTTTGGACTTCTAAATAAATCAAATAAAATCTTAGAAAAGATTCCGGGCAAGCCGGAATGACGGACAGTTTTTATCACGAATTTAAATGATTCTAAAAATATGTTTTAAATTTTGTCTGATTTTTGACAAGCGAGAATGACAAAATATTAAATTCTAAATTTCTTACATTCTCAATCCTAAAATCTACATTCCAAATTACTGTCTTTTTGGGTGTTCGTTAATATATGAAATTTTGTAAACCAGATCTTTCGGACGGACAATTTCTTCAGAATAAAAAGTTATTTCTTCGCCGCGAATCGCTTCCTGAATTTCAACTTCATCTTTTATTAATTTATTTGGTTTTAATTCCACAACTCCGGTGGTTTGCCCGATTATCAAAATTTCATCTTCGTTTGTAATTTTTCCCGATTCAATTTTGATGTGCGCAATGTTAGATTTTCTAAAATAATTTATAACTTTCCCGACATATTCTTTTCTTGTTTTTGCAAGACTTCCATAAATTTCGGTATATTCATTTGCGCTTGGAACATCAAAATAAAAGCCCGCTGAAAATCCGCGGTTGTAAACTTTATCAAGTTCTTCAAGCATTTCTTTTTTGATCTCATCGGTCAATTTATTTTCGAAATAAAGATCAATTGCTTTTCTGTAAACCGAAACAACTTTTGCCGCGTATTCGGGACTTCTTTTTCTTCCTTCAATTTTGAAAGAATCAATTCCCGATTCAATTAATTTATCAATGTATTCAATCGAGCAAAGATCTTTCGGCGACATTACATAATCTTCGCCTAATATCATTGATTCATCAATTTGATGATCAACAACTTCGTATTCTCTTCTGCACGGTTGAATGCATTCACCTCGGTTTGCACTTTTCCCGAAAAGATGATGACTCATAAAACATCTGCCCGAAATTGCGATGCACATTGCGCCGTGAATAAATGCTTCAATTTCGAGATCAGTATTTGCGCGGATCTTTTTGATCTCTTCCAGATTACATTCGCGAGCCAGAACAATTCTTTTTGCGCCGAGTTTTTTATAAAAATTTGCAGAAAGCGAATTTGAAATTGATGCTTGTGTTGAAACAGCAAAAGGCATTTCGTATTCATTACATTTTTCAACGACTGCCAAATCCCAGCAAATGATCATTGTAATTCCGGCTTCTTTTGCTGCGGGAATAATTTGATCAAGCTCTTTAATTTCTTCTTCGTAAAGAATTGTATTTATTGTAAGATAAGTTTTAACATTGTTTTCATTGCAGAATTTTACGATTTCTTTCAGATCATCAATTACAAAATTTTTTGCTTTTGCGCGCATATTTAACTGATCAATTCCAAAGTAAATTGCATCAGCGCCGTTTTTTACCGCAGAGTTTAACATAGTCCAATCGCCTGCGGGAGCCATAAGTTCAGGTTTTTTCAACATCATTTCCTTTTGATTTTAGAAGAAAGATTCCGGACTTTGCCGGAATGGCAAATTGTTTTAAATTTTCATGAGCCAAAAATAATTGAAAAAATTAAATTTTGCAGTCCAAAATTTAGGATAAAATATCTTTAAATGAAAAAGGATAGAAAGTAAGAATTTAGAATGTGAGAATTAAGAATGAAAGATTTTTCTATCAATGCTTCTGTCATTGCGAGAAGCGGAGCGCCGAAGCAATCTCAGAGATCGCCACGTCCTGATTTAATCGGGACTCGCGATGACAAAAATCAATAAAAAAAGTAAAAATAATTTATTTATAAAACTTACAAAGACAATTAGAAAGCCGTCGGATTCTTGACAAACAAGAATGACGGCTTCATATCAATTTTCCCAATCTTTTAATCTTTACATCTTTGAATCTTTGAATTTTTAAAAAACAAAAGTCAGCCCGATTTTGAAAGAATCCATTGTTAATGCTTCTTCGGTATTAAAAGGCCAATTCATATCAGATTTTCGCAATTCGTAAATTCCGTAAGCCAATCCGTTTTTAAGCAAAAAATTGATGATCGGAGTTGCTGCCGGAGTATTATCTTTTATTTCATTTATAAAAGCGTCGAGCAAACCTTGCGCCGCACCTTCAATTAACATGCTTCCTGCTTGTTTCCAGAATAAATGACGAGGGAAAATTGCGGTTTTTTCATATCCCGCATCTATTGCAAATAACGGAACAATTTGTAATCTGATTCCGCCTTGTGTTTTTGTACCGAATCTTATTCCGTCATTAATTCTTTCAATTTGATTTCTTTCAACTTCTGCGGGAAATAAATTTTGATTTAGAATCGGTGAAAAAATCAAATTCGGATATTCCAAACTCAAATCCTGCCACAAAAATGAATTTGATGTGTAAGGAATTATTGCAGATTTTCCGAATTTATAACCGTAACCTGATAAATATCCTAATTCAATTCGCCAATCTTTTGAATTGATCTTTATTATTTCAGCATCATCTTGTTGAAGTTCATTTTGAATTAAAGCAAAACCAATGAACCCATTATGATAATTAATTAAATAAGAATTTGAATCAACTAAATCGGTATCGGTATGTCCCAATCGAATTTCGGCAATTCCGGTTTTATTAAATTTTGTATCAAAACTTTTAATTGCGTAATTATTTATTCCGTACGAAATATCGATTGAAGGTTTTCCCTCTGAAAAAGAAACAACCTTCCAATCATTATTTCCCGGATAAACTCTTTTTTTGTGTCTTTCCCTTATTTTAACTTCAATTGAATCCGCTTCCTGCGCAATTGAAATTGTTTGTACGGCGGTGAAAATTATCAGAACTGCAAAAAGTAAACGGCGTAACATATTTTCTCCAAAATGATTTTTGATTTTTTCAATCTGCAAACAAAATGCCAACTGAATTATACAAATTTAGACGAATAAAAATGATATTTTGTTACAGAAATGTTCAAAAAATAATACAGAATTGTGAAATTTTAATACAGAAATTAGAATTAAAGAATTTAGTAGTTTAGAAATGAAATGAAAAACTTCAGTTATTCCGGCTTGCCCGGAATCATTTCGAAAATTTCATCAGAAATATTTATAAATTGAAAGTAAAACGTAAAGACGAGATATATCTCGTCTTTACTACAAAATATAATTTTATTATAATGAACTTAATTTTTAGAATTACAAAAAAAAGATTCCGGACAAGCCGGAATGACGGACTTCAATTATTTCAATCTTTTAATCTTTATATCTTTTAATTTGTTAAAGATTATCCGTGAATTTTAAAATCAGCATCATTATAACTCCGGAAATAAATCCGGCTAAATGCGCAAACCAAGCAACGCCTTCAGCAGCTGCGTAAATTCCAATGAATTGCTGAAGTACAAAGAAAATTCCCACGTAAAACCAAACCGGCAATCTGAATTTAACAGGCATAAAAAAGAAAAGCGTGTAAAAAGTTAATTTTGCTTTCGGATATAAAACTAAATATCCGCCCATAATTCCCGAAATTGCGCCGCTTGCGCCTAAAACGGGAATTGCAGAATCAAAATTTATAATTCCAAATCCTAGAGTTGCAACAATTCCTGATATCAAATAAAAACTTATGAATTTCGGTTTGCCTATTCTATCTTCCAAATTATCGCCGAAAATATAAAGAAAAAGCATATTTCCGAAGATATGAAAAATATCTCCGTGCATAAACATGCTTGTAAAAATCGAATGGAAATTTTGAACAGGTTCGCTGAAAAAATTTGAAGGATAAAACATCAAATATTGCCAGTACTCAAAATAGAAAAGCGAAACTATAAAGAAAATTACATTCAGCGCAATTAATGAATAAGTAATTACGGGCGGGTGAAGTTTTGGAGTATCATCTTGCACAATTCCGAAAAGTGCTTTTAAACAGCCGCCTGCGGAAGTATCAAAACCAAGATTTGATTCTTTTTCTTTTCTGATGTAAGGATTCGCAGCGTTCAAACTGAAATTGTATTTGTTTTCGTAATATTGCCAGCCGTCAAGCATATTTCCCATTTGCTTAAAACGCAGCCAGATTCCGTGTCCTTGCGAACATTCGTGAGTTGTAACCGGCGCAAATTCAAGATATTCTTTTTCCAAAGCTGTGTTGCATTCGGGACAAAATCCACCGATCATTCCGTTATAAATTGAATTTTCTTCGGGCGAGCATGATAAAAATTGTTTTCCTTGAAGTTTTAAAGTTGAGTAATGATCTAAAATGGAAGGAACAAGATTTTTATTTACCCAAAATCCGTTACAGCTTGAACAAACATTTACATTATTGTAATTAATTTTACCTTCTTGAAGTTTGCCATCGCAAAATGGACATTGCATAATTTTTCCAAGCCCCAAATTATTTTATTGAAGAAGAATATTTTCCGGAAATGATTTTCAAATATAAGAGAAAAATTTGAAAGATTGAAAAGATTAGAAAGATTCAAAGATGAAAATATTAAAAAGATTTAGGTGATGAAAAATTAGAATAATGAAAGGTAAATTTCGTTTGATAAATTTTAAAAATAAAAATCCCTTTAAATTTCTAAAAACGGATTCCTAAAAATCTAAAGGGAAAATTTAAACTTTTGCCGAATTGAAACTTGTAAATTACATTAATAAAAAGCTGTCTGATTCCGGACTTTGCCGGAATGACAGCAGAAAAATTACAAATTCAAAAAGAACAAATTCTTACTTTCTAAAAAGAAATTACTGGATTTTTATTCCTGATTTTTCTTCCAAAGTTTTAACAAGTGTATCCATCAAAACATCATTTTGGACCGGCTTTGTTAAAAATACATCAACTCCGGCATTGTACGCATTGTCTTTATCTTTTTGGAAAGCGTGAGCCGAAAGTCCTACAACAGGCAAATTTTTGTATTTCGGATTTTCTCTAATTTCTTTGGTAAGTTGAAGTCCGTCTTTTTTTCCGCGCAAAGAAATATCCATCAAAATAATATCAAAAGTGCCGTTGTTCAACTTTTCATAAAAAGTTTCTTCGCTATCGCAAATGTTAACTTCAAATTTTCTTTTCAAAAAAATCTGTAAGAATTTTTGATTTTCAAAATCATCTTCAACAACTAATAATCTTGGTTTTTGAACTTCACTCATTATAAATTACTATCCTTAAAATTTATAAGTAAAATAAATTTACTGCTTATATGGTATTATCGTATTTAAATTGAAAATATTTATATCTGTTAAAAATCTATTTAAAATTTTTACAAATTTATAATATTCTTTTCAGCATTTCAAATAAAATATTTGTGCCCGCATTTAATTTGATAAAAAATGACTTGCGAGTCTAATTTTGAATTGCTATTCTATATTGCTTTTATTAAGTTTTAAAACAAAAATTTGAAATTTATGAATTCAGCCGTACAATTTCTTAATATTTTACTTCCAATCCTTTATATTTTAACTTTTGCCGCATATCTTTACGATTTTGTAAAAGGCGAAAAAAAACTTATTAATGCAAAAAGAATTTTCCTTTTTGTAACTTTGCTTTTTCACACATTTTATCTTTTGGCGCGAACAATTGAATTCGATCATCCGCCTATCACAAATGTTTTTGAAATTTTTACAATTCTCGCTTTTGCAATAAGCTGTTCGTATTTTCTTTTGGAATTACTTACTGATATTCGCGGAACCGGACTTTTCATAATATTATTTTCGATAGTTTTTCAACTTATTTCATCAATTTTTATTACAGATCTTGATGTTGTTCCGGAAATTTTGCGAAACAGACTTTTAGGTTTGCATGTTGTAAGCGCACTTTTGGGTTATTCCGGAATTACAATTTCTGCTGTGTACGGAATTTTATTTTTGGTTTTATATAAAGATATAAAATT
>CBDUBH010000051.1:0-25096 GCA_965365345.1 uncultured Melioribacteraceae bacterium | reverse complement strand
GAACAAAGAATTACATTAAATGAAAAAACATATTTGCCGTTTAAAAATAAAAACGGCGTAACTGATCTCTCAATTAAGCCGTAATAATTCTGATTAAATTTTATAATCCTAATCTTTCCATATCTTCAACTAAACTTTTTACTGCATTTACTGAATTATCAAGTGCTGATTGTTCCTCTTCATTAAGTGAAAGTTCAATTATTTTTTCAATTCCTTTTTCACCTAAAACCGCAGGAACACCCACGTAATAACCATCAACATTAAATTCGCCTGATAAATATGCGCAAACTGGAAGCACTCTTTTTTCATCGTAAATAATTGATTCAGCCATAGTGATTGCAGAAGAAGCAGGGGAGTAAAAAGCTGAACCGGTTTTAAGAAGTTTTACAACTTCACCGCCCGCCATTTTTGTTCTTTCAACCATTGCGTTCAATATTTCTTTCGCTTTGGCAGCATCGTTGTACTTTCTTTCAAGCATTTCAACAACCGGAATTCCGTTTACGTTTGCATATCTTGTAAGCGGAACCATTGTATCTCCGTGTCCGCCTAATACCATCGCATTAACATCTTTTACAGAAACTCCCAATTCCCAAGCAATAAAAGTTGCAAATCTTGATGAATCCAAAATTCCTGCTTGACCAATAACTCTTGAATGTTCAAATCCGCTTACTTTTTGAAATAAAGTTACCATTGCATCCAAAGGATTTGAAATTATGATAACGATTGAATTCGGCGCATATTTTTTAACATTTTCAGCAACAGTTTTAATAATCTTTGCATTTGTGGTTAAAAGATCATCGCGGCTCATTCCCGGTTTTCTTGGTAAGCCTGCCGTAACAATTACTAAATCAGAATCTTTAATATCTTCATAGCTGTTTGTACCTTTAAGCGATACATCAAATCCATCAACTCTTGATGCCTCTGCTATATCCAAAGTTTTTCCTTGAGGAAGGTCTTCAACAATGTCAAAAAGTACGACATCACCCAATTGTTTTTGGGCAATCAGTTGAGTAAGAACGCCTCCAATCTGTCCGCCGCCTATCAATGCAATTTTTTTCCTTGGCATTTTACGCTCCTATTAATTCGAAATTTATCTAACTTAATCTATAAGATTTTTATTTAAAATAAAGATTTATTTCACAGTTACTGAATGTTAAATTGCAAAATTACGGTTGTACCTTTTTCACTGAAATCGTATTTAACTTTTTTTACCGTATTTTTCATTATGAAAATTCCTCGACCGCTTTCTTTTAAAATATTTTCCGGTTTTGTTGGATCAGGAATTTTTTCAGGATCAAATCCTTTTCCTTCATCTTTTACTTTTATTGTTGCCAAACCATCTTTAAGAGCAAGATCAATTTCAACTTTTTTGTTGATGTCAGATTTATTTCCGTGAACAATAGCATTAGAAACGGCTTCATTAAGCGCTAAAAAAATTTCACTGAAAACTTCTTCGGAAATTCCGTTTTCAGTAAATGCCTTTATTAAAAACTCTTCAACCGTTTCCAGTTTTTCCAATTGACTGTTTATAATCAATTTATAATTTTTTGACAACTTCATGCTCCTAAATCTTGATCTATTCAAATATAAAAATGAATTTTATAATTCCCAAAGCATTCTGATATTTAAAGTGGTTTGCTGCCTTTTATTATCATTACTTTTTATGAATTCGTAATTTCCTTTTAACGAAACAAGCAAATTTTTTGAAGGATAAATGTTAAACTCCGCAACAGGACCGATACTGAAATAATCAGATTCCTTTTCAACAATTTTTGCGCGGTGGGAAAAAGTTTTTAGTGATAAAACCCGTATTCCGGCACCGTAATTAAATTTTTCCGAAACATTCACTAATTTCGGTTCAAGGTAATTTTCATAAAGATCACGCATCGGTTTACCGGTAAAATTATTCCATCTGAAATCTCCTTGCTCGGAAATTTTTGAATATGCAATTGCTGTTACAAAAATATTTTTGAATAATCGTAATGATGTTGAATCCTGATAATATAACTGTCTGTACGAAAAACTTCTGATATTCGGAATAAGATCTTCAAAATCGTAAACAGTATAATTTGCCGAAACCGAAAATTCATTTTTCGATCTGAAATTTTTTCCTGCATAATCACCGCCGGCATTAAATTTCAAAATCCTTTTGATATTATTATTCGAACTTCTTTCGGCAAAAATGTAAACAGTATGATTTATGCTCAATTCGCTTCCGGTAAAAAAAGTAAAAAATGGATTCATCTTTCTGAAATATTGAAGCCTGAAAAATGATAAAACTTCATCCCGGTCATCAAAATTTAATTCGCTTGGTGTATCATATCTTAATTTATTTTGCGAAAAATTCATTATTAAAAGATCATCTTCGGAAAGATTTAAAGAACCGGTAAAATTTAAAGTTGCTCTGTTTGAAATATTGTTCTTCTGGCTTTCCTGTCTTTCTTTTGTTTCGAATGCCTTGTCTTTTTCATCTTCGATAAAAATATTATCAACATCAAAATTATTCGGTCTGTAATTTTCTTCTCTTTCCGAAAATATAAACCCGATTCTACCTGAAAAGATTTTTGAAACATAATCCGCTGCGGATTCAAATTCCAATCTTAATTCATTTACATCAACATCAAAAATGGCGGGTGAAATAAAATTTAAAGATCTGTATTTTGTTTGTCTGTCAATCATTCTGAAATGCGCGCCGCCATCAAAACTGAAAGTAACGTTTTTTATTATTTCGGGATAAACAAATTTATTCAGAATTTTGTAATAAGATTCCGTGCGTGATTGAACATTATTCTTGATCCCGAAATCTCTTATCACAAAAGAATCTGCCGCAAAGTAAAAATCTTTTCTACTTTGCAAAAGACTCAAACTTAAAATGTTACTGATATTATTATCAAAATAATTTGTTAAAGATAAATTAAATGCGTGGTCGGTATTTTTTCGCGGAGAGATATTTTCATCAAAATATTTAAGATAAGAATCCAGAATAAGATCATCATTAAAATTTTTGAAAACTGTGGCTTCGGATCCGAATAAAATTCCTTTATCGGTTTGTCCGATTTGTGTATTTTGAGAAAATCCGAAAAAAGGATTTAAATTTACTTCATCTGAAATTTTTATTTTTGAATATAAATAAGAATTTAAAACCGATGCCTGATTTATTGCAATTCTTCTATCATCTGAAAAAATGTTATTTACAGCAGTAATTCCCATTTTAAATTTTTTTGAAAAAGAATATTCTGTTCCGGCGCGTAAAAATTGTTCATCTTTAATATTCGGGATCTCAGATTTTATAAAAGTGGAATTAAATCTTTCTGTAATTGTAAAATTCATCTTTTTGAAATTCCGGTTCAAAATAAAAGATGAATTGAAATTATAAGTGTTAAGTTGTTTGTCAAATCCGGTTGAAAAAGAATTGCGGTCAATTTGATTTATTAGTGAACTGTCATTTACGGTTTGCGAAAAATTAGGATAAGCAAAAAACAAAACCGTCAAAATTATTAATGCCGGTTTTGAAAATTTAAGGCTTGAAAGTAAAACTGTATTTTTCCGAAATACTGTTTGCATTATCCGCTTTTGTTAGTGTAATTACTCTAAAGAAATATACATTATTTTTTTTCAAATAAGGATAATTGAAATTAATTTTTAGCGTATCATTTGTATTTTCCGAGTGGATTTGGCTGCTCCAAACTTCACCGAAAAATTCATTTTCCTGAAGAACAATTTTGTAAGTTGCGGCAAACGGTAAAGTTTTAATCTTAAATTCGGGAAATCCTTTTGTAATAATTCCGTTTTGCGGAAAAATAATTTCAGGAATTCCTAAGATCATATCATATGCGGTTCCGCTTGCGCGACTTTCATATCCGCCTTTATCAACAGCGCGAATTTTGTAATAATAAGTTTTATAAAATTCCAAACTATCAATTTCCGTAAAAACCGGCTCAGGTGTAAATGAAAGAAAATTTGTGCTGTCGGTTTCAAAATCAGGATTATCACTTTTATAAATATTGTAGCCGGAAACATCGCTTTCGGGATTTTTTTCCCAACTTAGATCAATGCTGATGTTTCCAACCCAATTTTTTGCATAAACTTTTACGAAGATCGGTGTAAGCGGAATGTAATAATTTACCGGTTTTGCTGAAATTATATTTGATCTTACGCTTTCAATTCCGGAATTATTTACCGAGATCAAATAATAAAAATAAGTGGAATCGTATTCAAGTGAATCATCAACAAAATAATTTTGATTTACATTTGCCAAAAAAGAAAAATTCAAAGTATCGTTAATGCTCCGGTAAATTTTAAACAAAACTTCTTCAGCATTATTTGAATTCCAATCAAATACAACTCGTCCGTCGTTTGCCGAATAGACGGAAAGATCATAAGGGGGAAGCGGAATTTCGCTGTTTGCAACATCTTCATTAAGCGAACGTTCGCATCCCCATATAAAAAGTAACAGAAATATGAAAAAGTAAAATTTTAAATTCATTAAATGAAAATTAAAATTCAAATTCATCGCCTCTTTCGGGAATGATAACTTCTTTAAATTTTGCTTCTTCCAATTTATTCTGAAATATTTTTTGCTGATCAATTTCACCGTGAACCAAAAATATATTTTGAAGTCTGCTTTTATCAAACCTGTCGCAGTATTCTAAAAGTTCATTTGCATCGGCATGAGCACTTAAAGATTCAAGTACAATTACATCAGCATTTAATTTAAATTCTTCACCGAAAATTTTAACTGTGGGTTCTCTGTCAATTATCTTTCTTGCCAAAGTATTTTCAGCTGCGTAACCAACAATCAAAACAATATTGTTAGAATTCTCGATGCTGTTTTTAAGATGATGTAAAACTCTGCCTGCTTCTGCCATTCCGCTGCTTGCAATTATCATGCACGGACCTTCAACGGCATTTAATTTTTTTGAATCTTCAACATCTTTTATATACGTTAAATTTGAAAATCCGAAAGGATCTTTTGCTTTTACCAAATATTGAGCAGTTTCAAAATCAAAACATTCCGGATGAAGTTTAAAAACTTCAGTTGCATTTACTGAAAGCGGACTATCAACAAAGATCGGAATTTTCGGAGTTTTCTTTTTTTCAAAAATATTATTTAGCCAATATACAAGTTCCTGAGTTCTTCCTACGCTAAATGCCGGAACAATTATTTTACTTTTATTTTTTATAGCCTGATTTATAACTTTTACTAAATGCTCTTCTGTATTTTCGGGATTATCGTGAACTCTTCCGCCGTAAGTGCTTTCACAAATAAAAAGATCAACATCCGGTATCTTTTCGGGATCTTTTAAGATCGGAAGATTTGGTCTTCCGAGATCACCTGAAAATCCGAGATATATCACTTTCCCGTTTTCGTTAATTTTAAGATATGTTACGGCAGAACCTAAAATATGTCCTGCATCAAAAAAGGTAAGTCTTATTCCATCTTCAATTTGATATTCGCGATGATAATTTAATCCGACAAATTGTTTCAAAGTCTGCTCGGCATCTTTTTCAGTGTAAAGAGGTTCAAAAGGATTTTGTCCTTTTTTCTTGCGTTTTTTATTTACATACTCAACATCTTTTTCCTGAATGTGGGCACTATCGCGAAGCATTATTGTTGCAAGATCGCGCGTAGCAAAAGTTGAATAAATATTTCCTTTAAATCCGTTTCTAACCAAATTCGGTAAATTTCCTGAATGATCAATATGCGCGTGAGAAAGGATCAAAAAATCAATTTCACCAGGATCAAAATATTCAAAATTTTTATTGATCTCGTAGGCAAGTTTTCTTTTTCCCTGATACATTCCGCAATCGAGCAGAAATTTTTTTTTGTTGGTTTCAATTAAATGCATTGAACCTGTAACTGCTTGCGCTGCACCTATAAATTGAATTTTCATTTTTTACCTTTTTTAAATGAATATTTAATTCTTAAAATCTTAAATAAATCAAAAAACTTTCAAAATCAAAAATTTTTATTTATAATGATAATTAATCAAGAAGAAGAATAATTTACCAGTAATGAAAATTAAAGAAATTCTCCTTTATGTACTTGATATTATTTCAATTGCACTGATATTTACGCTTGATATTAGTGTTCCTGTTGGAACCACACCCTGGCTTTTATATATTTTTCCCGTTTTAGGACTATACTGGAAATCAAATAAAGTATATTCAGTGATTTTAACTTCAGTAATTTCCGTCTTAATGTTAATTGATTTTTTTATTGTATCTCAAAATATGGGTGATGAGAAAACCTGGTATTTTTTTGGGAAGATTCTGGCAATTTCCG
Organism: uncultured Melioribacteraceae bacterium; assembly: GCA_965365345.1. GTDB lineage: Bacteria > Bacteroidota > Ignavibacteria > Ignavibacteriales > SURF-24 > CBDUBH01. Next base: position 18,810 of record CBDUBH010000051.1, on the reverse strand, counting down.
TTTTCTGGATCGTTACAGTTCTGATCTTACGAAAACATAAATCAGATAAGAATTTAATTGAAAGCGAAACAAAATATTCAAAAACTTTCGAAAAAGTTTCGATCGGAATAGCATTTATTTCAGAAAAAGGGAATTGGTTAAATGCCAATGAAAGATTTTTAGAAATTACGGGATTTACATTTAACGAACTTCAAAATTTTACATATCATGAAATTAATCATCCGGATGATCTAGCTTTGGAAATGGGTTACAAACAAAAACTAATTTCAGGTGAAATTAACAGATACAGCATTGAAAAAAGATTGATCAGCAAAACGGGAAAAACAATCTGGGTAAATCTAAACGAGACTTTAATTGAAAATGAAGAAACAGGTGAAAAGTATTTCGTTTCTGTTTTTGAAGATATTTCCGATAAAAAAAGAGCGGAAATCGAATTATCCGAAACCGAACTAAGATTATATAAAGCAGTTGTAAATTCACCTTTCCCGCTTTTGGTTTATGCAGAAGATGGCGAATTTATTGCAGTAAGCAAATCATGGTATGATCATTCAGGCTACGAAAAATATGAAATTCCTAATCTGGAAGCGTGGCTCGAAAAAGCGTACCGCGAAAATAAAGTTTATGTTTACGATTATGTGAAAAAACTTTTCAGTATTACCGAAAAAGTTTATGACGGTGAATTTACAATTTATTCAAAATCCGGAGCGCGTTTAATTTGGGAATTCAGCACAGTTCCTTTGGGAAAATTAAAAGATGGCAGAAGAATAATTTTAAGTCAGGCGGTTGATCTAACCGAAAGAGTTAAACTGCGAAGTTCACTTGAAAAGAACGAACAACTTTTTCGATCTGCTTTTGAACAAGCCTCAGTTGGAATTGCCCACATGACCAAAGATGGAAAATGGATCCGCTTTAATAAAGTTTTTGAAAAAATAACAGGTTACGAAGCAAAAGAGATTTTGCAGATGACATATAAAGATATAACTCATAAAGATGATATTGCAAAAGATATTGAACTAAAAAAGAAAATATTTTCAGGTGAAATTGATCAATACGAAATTGAAAAAAGATACATCAAAAAAGACGGAACGATTTGCTGGGTAAATATCAGCACTAATTTATTGAAGGAACCTGGATCGCAACTAACTGTTTTAAATTCGATCATAAAAGATATTACAAAAGAAAAATGGGCTGAAACACAACTTGAATCACAAAAAAATAAGGCAGAAAAAATTTCTGAGATTTCAAAAAGGATCACAGAGTTTCCGCTTGAGTTCAATGTAATAATTTTGGAAATAGTTCAACTTGCTGCACAATATATTCCTGATGCAGCAGTATTAAGATTAGTTTCCGAAGATGTTTCAGAATTGAAATATGCTTCAGCTTATCATCAAAATTTGGATACAAAAATTTTGCTCGAAAATGTTTTTGCAAATCCCGAAAAAATTGATTTCCAAAAAGATAAAGAAAGATTTTCGAGATCGAATTTATTCAACGGGGATGAAAATTATTTCTTTAATTTCTATGAAAATAATGAACATTATTTTGTAAGCAGGAAAATTCAGGTGATTTTTGAAGTGCCGCTTAAAATTAATAATATAGTAATTGGCGTAATAGATTTTATCAAAATAGAATCAGGTAATAATTTCAATGAAAATGAAAAAGAATTAGCGGAGGAAATTTCAGCGCGTATTTCACCTGTTTTAATAAATTCAATTTTGCATAATCAAAAATTAATTGAATTTCAGGAAAGAATTAAAGCGCAGCAGCTACTTTTGGAAAGCGAAAATAAATTTAAGGCGATGGCAGAATCAATGCCGCAAATAGTTTGGACTGCCAACTCAGAAGGTGATGTTGATTATTACAATCAAAGATGGAGCGAGTTCAGCGGAATTCCGCAGAAAGACGGAGAAGGCTGGGGCTGGGCTCCGGTTTTACACAAAGATGATGAACAAGCAACAATTGATGCATGGAAAAATTCAGTTGAAACCGGGGAAATTTATGAAATTGAACATCGTATAAAAAGTGCAAAAGGGGAATTCAGATGGTATTTGAGTCGCGGAATTCCAATGAAAAATGATAAAGGAAAAATAATAAAATGGTTTGGAACAGCAACTGATATTCACGAACAAAAATTAACTCAGGTTCATTTAAGGCAAACTCTTGATCAACTTCTTTTGGCAAATAAAGAACTTGAGCAATTTACTTACATTGCTTCGCATGATCTTCAGGAACCGATCAGAACAATAAATAATTTCGTTCAGCTTTTTAAAAAGAGTATGAATGAAAATTTATCAATCAGGCAAAAAGATTTTTTAAAATATATTGTTGAAAGTTCTTCAAGAATTCAGGATCTGATAACTGATCTTTTAAAATATTCAAGAATAAATTCGAGCCAGTTTGAGATTGGAAATGTTGATTGCAATTTAGTTCTTTCCGGAGTTTTGAACGATCTTCAATTTTTAATTGACAAAAATAATGCAGTGATCAAAAAAGAAAATTTGCCTGTAATAAAAGGAAGTTTTGTTCAAATTCATCAATTATTTATAAATCTTATTGAAAATGCGATCAAATTCAGGAATAGTGAAAATCCGGTAATAGAGATCAAATCCAATGAAACAGAATCCGAATGGATCTTTTCGGTAAAAGATAACGGAATAGGAATCGAGAGAAAATATTTCGACAAAATATTTCTTATCTATCAAAAACTGCATGACAGGGATAAATATCCCGGAACGGGAACCGGACTTGCAATAAGCAAAAAAATTGTTAGCAGGCACGGCGGTAAAATCTGGGTTGAAAGCGTTCCCGGAAAAGGTTCTACATTCTATTTTACTATCTCAAAAAATATTCAGTGAATTTAAAAGCAAATCAATTTATATCTACGGAAAAATAAAAATACGGAATAAATTTGCCTAATTAGATTTCATAGGTTAAATTAAAAAATTGTAAATAAAATAGAGAAAATTATAATCAGGAGTAAATCATGAAAAAAAGCTCAAAACAATTTGCCGAGATCCTCAAGAAAAATGAATCAGAGATCCTGGATCTTTGGATAAACGAGCAGCTTAGTTCAAGTTCATTGCGCAGCGATTTAATCAGTGAAAGAGAATTAAGACAGCAATCAAAAGAATTTTTAAATTTATTTGTTGAAGCTGTTCATAAAAGCGATGATGTGCGCTCAAGCGATTGGCAAGGCGTAACCGAAATGTTGATGAGCGTTTCAAGATCAAGAGCTATCCAAGGATTTACTCCATCTGAAACCGCTACTTTTATTTTTTCATTAAAACAACCTTTGTTCTCATTAATTCAAAAAGAATTTGATAATAACAGCGATGTCTTGCATAACGAAATCTGGAACATTTCTGTAATTTTGGATAGACTCGGCTTATACACTACTGAAATTTTTATCAAAATTAAAGAAGAAATAATTTCACGCCAGCAGCAGGATATGATTGAACTTTCAACTCCTGTAGTTCAATTGTGGGATGGTATTTTGGCTCTTCCTTTAATTGGAACTTTAGATAGTTCACGCACTCAAGTTGTTATGGAAAATCTTCTTACTAAAATTGTTGAAACCGGTTCCAGTGTTGCTATAATTGATATTACCGGAGTTCCTACTGTTGATACTTTGGTTGCACAGCATTTATTAAAAACAATTGCTGCTGCAAGATTGATGGGCGCAGATTGCATAATAAGCGGAATAAGACCGCAAATCGCTCAAACAATAGTCCATTTAGGTGTTAATCTTTCTGAAGTTTCCACTAAAGCCACAATGGCAGATGCCTTTAAGATCGCATTGGGACAAATGGGAGCTGCCATAATAAAAAAAGGAGTTAAACAGCAGGGAGCCTTAAATGGAAAAAATACCAATTCTTAAAATGGGTCCGTTTTTGCTTGTTACCATTCAGATTGACATGCACGACCGTTTGGCAATGGTGCTTCAAAATGATCTTACAGAAAAAATTGTCAAAACCGGATCAAAAGGAGTTTTGATTGATATTTCTTCTTTGGAAATAGTTGATTCTTTTATAGGAAGAATGTTAAACAACATTGCATCCATGTCAAAAATTCTTGATGCCGAAACCGTTGTTGTAGGAATGCAGCCCGCAGTTGCAATTACAATGGTGGAACTCGGTTTGGATATGAGAGGAGTAAAAACCGCTTTAAATGTTGATCGCGGAATTGAAATGCTGAACAATTTTATTAAGATTGATGAAGAAAATGAAGATCCGGAGTTCGATGATGAATATAACCAAGAATGATATAAGGCACATCAGAACTCAGGAAGATATAGTTTATGTTAGGCAATCTGTAAGAGAGTGGGCAAATACAATAAAACTTAATTTAATAGATCAAACAAAAATTGTTACGGCAGCAAGTGAACTCGCAAGAAATACTTTAGAACACGGCGGTGGCGGTTTAATCATTCTTCAAATTGTAAGCGATGGTTTAAGAACAGGATTAAAATTAACTTTTGAAGATAAAGGAAAAGGTATTCCCGATATTGACCTGGCTTTATCTGACGGCTATACTTCAGGCGGCGGAATGGGATTGGGATTAGGTGGCTCACGACGTTTGGTAAATGAATTCTATATCCAATCAAAACCGAATGAAGGTACAACTGTTACGGTGATAAAATGGAAATAAAATATTTAAATAAGTGGCGCGTTGATGATGAAAGTCAAATTTCAGAAGTGCGAAGACAAACCGGCTATGCAGCAGGAAAATTAGGTTTTAATGAAATTGCAATAGGAAAAATTTCCATTGTAGTTACCGAACTTTGTACAAATTTGATAAAACACACAAATAAACAAGGCGGTGAAATATTACTCCAAAAATTTGACTATGCCGGTTTTGAAGGGTTGGAAATAATTTCAATTGATAAAGGTCCGGGAATGATAAACGTTGCGGAATCTTTGCGCGATGGTTTTTCAACAGCCGGAAGCAGCGGAACCGGATTAGGATCAATTTCAAGAATGTCAGATGATTTCGACATTTACTCCGCACCAAACGTTGGCAGCGCAATTTCAGCAAAGTTTTGGCTTAAACCTTCATTAAAAGAAAAATATGATGATTTGCCATTTGAGATTTCCGGGATCTGTCTGCCCAAAAAAGGAGAAGAGGTAAGCGGAGATGCGTGGAGTTTTAGTCTTTACAAAGAAAAAATAATGATATTGGTTTCTGATGGATTGGGTCACGGAATAAATGCAAACGAAGCTTCCAATGAAGCAATAAAAGCATTTAAGGAAAATAAAAACAAACCGGTTGATCTTATGCTTACAAACATTAATAATTATTTAAGAAAAACAAGAGGCGCAGCTGTAGCTTTAACAGAAATAAATTTTGAGAATAATACAGTAAAATATTGCGGCATAGGAAATATTTCTGGTTCGATTTTTTCAAACGGAAATTCCAAAAGTATGATCTCACATAATGGAATTGTAGGAAATGAATTAAGAAAAATTCAGGTCTTTGATTATCAATGGTCAAGCGATTCGATCTTAGTAAAACATTCGGATGGAATGACAAGCAGATGGGACCTCGAAAAATATCCCGGTTTATTGATCAAATCTCCTTCAATTATAAGTGCAGTTTTGTACAGGGATTTTTGTCGCGGTAATGATGATTTTACTGTTATGGTTTTTAAAAATAAAAGAATTTTATAAAACGGATTTTAAATCAGAACAAATTAAAAATCCTATTATTTATAACTGATTTTAGAATGGAAGTTATTTAAATTAAAAGTTCACACCAAATTAATTTTAAAATGACAAATAGACCAATTATAACGATCAAAATACAATTCGATCAGGATGTGGTTATTGCCAGAACTCGCGCAAGGCAAATTGCAGATATTTTGGGATTTGATCACAAAACTCAAATTGCAATAGCAACCGCGGTCTCTGAAATTGCGCGTAACGCATTTAATTATGCTAAAAATGCTTTTGCCGAGTATTCAATCGAACAAAAAGCATCGCAAAATTTATTTATGATCAAAATTAAAGATCAGGGAAACGGAATAAATTATCTTGATGAAATTCTTAACGGAAATTATAATTCTCAAACCGGTTTAGGCAAAGGAATAATCGGCTCAAAAAAATTGATGGATCATTTTGAAATTCAAACTTCAGAAAAAGGAACAATTGTTCATCTCGGAAAAATTATACCGAAAAGTAAAGAAAATGCCGTAAAAGATATTTCAATAATTGCAGATAAACTGATTGCCCGCGATCCGGTAAATATTTACGAAGAAGTTCAAATGCAAAACCAGGAACTGCTTAAAACTTTGGAAGAAGTTAAAAAGCGCCAGGAAGAACTTACTTTGATGAATAAAGAATTGGAGGATACAAACCGCGGAGTTTTGGCTTTATATTCTGAACTTGATCAGCGTGCTGAATATTTAAAAAATATGAGCGATGTAAAAGCAAAATTTCTTTCTTACATGAGTCATGAATTTCGTACTCCGGTAAACTCAATTCTGGCTCTTTCAAAAATTCTGCTTGATAAAATTGACGGCGAACTTTCACCCGAACAGGAAACTCAAGTAAATTTTATTAAAAAATCAGCTGAAGATCTTTACGATCTTGTAAATGATCTTTTGGATATGGCAAAAGTTGAATCCGGCAAAATTGAAGTTAAACCGGAAAAATTCAAAATTGAACAAATGTTTGCTTCACTTCGCGGATTATTAAAACCTTTGCTGAATAAATCCGAAGTAAAACTTGAATTTGATGAAGTGAAAAATCTGCCGGAATTAAATACAGATGAAGCAAAACTTTCTCAGATTTTAAGAAACTTTATTTCCAATGCAATCAAATTTACTGAAAAAGGGGAAGTTAAAGTTGATGTGGAATTTTCGGAAAATGATGATACAATAACTTTCTGCGTAAGCGATACCGGAGTAGGAATAGATCCAAAATTTCATTCGCTTATTTTTGAGGAATTTTCTCAGATAGATAATAGAGTTCAGAAAAAAGTAAAAGGAACCGGATTAGGTTTGCCGCTTTCAAAAAAAATGGCAGAACTTTTGGGCGGTGAGGTTTGGGTTGAAAGTGAATTAAATAAAGGATCAAAATTTTTTGTAAAGATTCCGGTTGATATTAATCCCGAAAAAAGGAATATTAAAAAAACCCCCGAAATTTCAGGTACTGATTCAAAAATTTCAATAAAAAAAATATTTATAATTGATGATGATGAAATTTCGAGATATTTGGTAAGAGGCGTATTTACAGGACTTCCGCATGATATCTACGAATTTGAAAACGGATTTGACGCTCTCGGTAATATTGAAAATAATTTTCCTGATTTGATCATGCTGGATCTGGTAATGCCGGGACTTTCCGGTTTTGATATTTTGGAGAAATTAAGTTCGGATAATTTATTAAGTAATATCCCTGTCGTGGTTTCAACTTCTATGGAATTAAATCAGACTGAAATTGAAAAAATATTACAAAGAGCTGCATTGATAGTCTCAAAAGATAAACTTACGGAAAGCGATGTAATAAAAAAGATCAGAAGCTTTTTATAAATGATAGTAAATTTTAAGCGGTAAAAAATGATAAATCTCTCAGAAAATAAAGTAAAGATCTTAGTTGTTGATGATAATAAAGCCGGTTTATACATCACATCAAAAAATCTGAAAACTTCGGGCTTCGATGTAATTCAAGCCGAAACCGGATACGAAGCATTTGAAAAAACCAAATGCGACCTTCCGGATGTGGTTATTCTTGATGTTAAACTTCCGGATATAAACGGATTTGAAGTTTGTAAAATGATCAAGACAGATCCGGCAACTTCAAATATTCCGGTCATACATCTTTCGGCAACTTATAACGATGTTGATTCAAAAGTAATGGGACTTGAAATGGGAGCCGATGCTTATTTAACGCAGCCTGCCGATCCGAGGATTTTGACTGCAACAATAAATGCAATGCTTAGAATAAGAAGAATTGAAAATGAATTAAAAGAAAACGGTATTTTCTGGCAAACAACTTTCGATTCGGTTAATGACGGACTCTGCGTTCTTGATGAAGCCGGAATAATTTTAAAATCAAATAAATCTTTCGGAACATTAATAAAAAAAGATCATCATTCAATTGAAAACAAGCATTTATTAAAAGTAACTGATATCTTCGATTTTCTGGCTGATGTAATCGGAAAAGCAGGTTGTGAAGATTTTGAACAGGAAATTACAATAAATAATAAATGGTACAAAGTTACTTTCGATAATTTGATAAGCGGAAAAAAAGGATACATAATAAAAGTTTATGACATTGATCATTTGAAGACCACGCAAAAAAAATTAACGGCAGCATTCACCGAATTGGAAAGATCAAATGAAGATCTCGAACAATTTGCGTATGCGGTTTCTCACGATTTGCAGGAGCCGCTCAGAATGATTTCAAGTTACATAAAACTTATAGAAAAAAAATATTATTCCGTTTTTGATGACAGCGGAAAAGAATTTATGCAGTTTGTACTTGACGGTGCTTCAAGAATGAGCATTTTGATAAAAGATCTTTTGCAATATTCAAGAGTTTCCACAAAAGGAAAAGAATTTAAAGAAATCAATTCCGATTTAGTTTTAAAAGAGGTGCTCGAAAATTTAAGTTTCAGCATAAGCGAAAGCGAAGCATTAGTTACTCATGATGAATTACCAATGCTTTGGGGCGATCATACTCAAATTAGTCAGCTTTTCCAAAATTTAATTGGCAATGCCCTAAAATTCAAATCTGAAGATAAAAAAGCCGAAATAAAAATTAATGTGAATAAAGATGATAATATATTTTGGCATTTTTCCGTAATAGATAACGGAATTGGAATTCCGCAGGATTCTTATAAAAGAATTTTTATGATTTTTCAAAGATTAAATGAAAGGGAAAAATATCCCGGAACGGGAATCGGTCTTTCGATCTGCAAAAAAATTGTTGAACGTCACGGCGGAAAAATCTGGGTAGAATCAGAATCGGGCAAAGGGTCTGAATTTCATTTTACGCTTCCGGGAACAATGGAAATCTGAAAGGAATTAATTTAAAATGGTGCTATTGTCTTTTTAAATTTTGTTTAGTAAGTTAAGCGAAAACATAGGGCGCATTTTTCCCGCAGCGGAAATTTTATGAAACGCAAAAAATTTTTCAACAAAGAAAATAAAAACTTCTTACAGATGTTTTTAACCGGTTTGATACCGTCAGGCGTTATCTTTGTTGTGAATTTAATTCAATTTTTTCCGCTCTCAATTCAACTTGCGTACATAATTCCCGTAATCTTTGTTTCCGGAAAATCCAAAAAATCCCATTCTGTTTTGATCGCGCTTTTAACCACAATTTTTATCGTATCGGAAATTTTTTTCTTATCACAATTTGCAAACATTGAACAGAATTTTTCGGCAGCCGCAATCATTTTAATAATTTGGTTGATCGCTCTATTTGCTTTTAAAAGAAAATCCGCAGAAGAAAAAACAATTCAACTTCATAAACTTTTTGAAAGTGCCGAAACTGCTGTAGTTGGACTTGATAAAAATATTATTATAACCGCATGGAATTTGGGCGCTGAAAGATTATACGGAATTAGTGCAAAAGATGCGATGGGAAGATTTTTTGAACAAATTGTAAATGCCGAAGGTGAAGAAAAATCCGCAAGTGTTTTTATAAGAAGATTAAAAGATAACGACAGCTTTGTTTATGAATCCGTTCATTCAGCTGCAGGCGGTGAAAAATTTACTGCCGAGTGTTCCGTAATTTCATTAAAAGATGATTCCGGAAAAGTAAAAGGATATTTCTTAAATATCAGAAATGTAACTGACAAAAAAACGACTAAAGATTTTGTTGAAAGTGAAGAAAGATTCAAATTCATTTCGGATAATTCAGGTGATATTTATGCAGTTGTTGATAACGAAGGAAAATTTTTACACATAAATCCGGCATTCAAAAAATTACTGGGTTATGATTTTGAAGCGCTGAAAAACAGGACATTTCTTTCGCTGATAAATTTAAATGATATTGAAGAACACAAAGATTGGAAAGAATTTCCGAGAACAGAATTAAGAATTACGAAAAGTTCCGGCGGTTACATTTGGGTGGAAGGTTATTCGCATAATGTAACCTGGAAAGGCGGCGATGCGGTTTTAATTGTTTGCCATGATAACACCGATAACAAAAGAATTCAGGAAGCATACATAAAATCTGAAAAAAGATTCAGGCTTGCGGTTGATAACTTTCCGAATGCATTTATAATTTATGATTCCGAGCGAAGATATCAGTATATAAATTCATTTGGTATTGGATTGTTAGGCAAGTCGCTGGAAAATTATTTCGGAAAAAAAGATGAAGAGATTTTTCCTGAAAATGTTACCAAAAATTATCTTCCGCAATTAATAAAATGCTATGAAACAAAATCCGTTCAAGTATTTGAAAATCAATTAAGTTTTAACGGGCAGGGGCATGATCTTATTTTAATATATGTTCCTTATCTAAATTCAAAAAATGAAGTTGAACAGGTTTTCAGCTATTCTTATGATGTAAGCGAACGCAAAAAAGCAGAGCAGCTTGTTATTGCGCAAAAAGAACGTACTGAATTACTTGTTGAAATTTTCAGAGAAATTTCCGAAGTAAGTTTGGATTATGATTCTGTTTTAAATACGATCGTAAATAAAATTGCCAATATTATTGGCGATGGATGTTTGATCCATTTGATTTCGAATGACGGAATGGTTTTAAATCCAGCCGTTGTCAGTCTTAAAGGTGAGTATTCTGACGCGATAAAAGACAGAATATTACAGATCAAAAGTACAAAAGGCCCAACCCCTCTTTGGAAAGTTATACAGGAAAGAAAGCCGATCTTATTAGATAAAGTAATTCCCTCTGAATTTAAAAAATCCGTTAGTCCTGAATATCATGAAATTTTAGATATGTTTAATATTAGCGGAGTTATTATGCTTCCGTTAATATATCATTCTGAAGTTATTGGTACGATGACCTTAGCGCGAAATGAACGTGAAAAGCCATACAGTTCGGAAGATCTTGTTTTTGCCGAAGCCGTTGCTCATCGTGCTGCGCTTGCAATAGGAAATTCCAAAATATATTTACACCGCTTAAAAGAAATTGAAGAAAGAAAAAAAATAGAATTTCAGTTGAAATCTCAAAAACACCGCACTGAAGTTTTAGCACAGCTTTCAAAACAATTTACAGAAGCGGGATTAAATTATTCTGCAGTTTTGGATCTTATAGCAAAAAGAACATCCGAAATTTTAGGTGAAGGTTGTATGCTTCACATTCTTTCGAAAGATGAACATTATTTACAGCCATCATCGCTTTATCACGAAAATAAAGATGTTGTAAGAAAGCTGCTTAAAATGTACGCATCTTCTCCTCAAAAGTCTGATGAAGGTTTATTGGGATTAGCAGTAAAATCCGGAGAACCGATTTTCATTCCATACGTTGAAAAAGAAAAATTTGAAAATCTTGTTAAACCGGAATACCGTGATTATTTGGGTTCGCTGGATATAAAAAGTTATATGGCAATTCCTTTAAGAGCCCAGGGTGTAATTATCGGAACGATGTGCGTTTTCAGAAGTAAAGAAGTTTATTATTCATTTGAAGAATTTGATTTTGCTGTTGCTATATCTGATCTAGCGGCGCTGGCAATTTTAAATTCAAGATTGTATAACGAAAAAATTTATGAGATCGAAGTCCGCAAGCATACTGAAAACAAACTGAATGAGCAAAAACATAAAGCCGAAACTCTGTACAATTTATCAAAATCATTTTCCGAAGCTCGACCGAATGTTGAAACCGTTTTAAATATTGCAGTTGAAAAAATTGCGCAGGAATATAATTCAATTTGCATCATTCATTTGGTTGGAAATGAAAATCAATATAAGATCGGAGCTTTTTCGCACGGAAATAAATCAGCTAAAAAACGTTTGGAAAAAATTAACAGCTGCGGAATTTGCAAGACAAATCCTTTATATGTTGATCGTGTTTTGGAATGTCACACAGTTGTAGTTGAAGAGATAAACGGTGATAATGATTTTCAAAAACAAAATTGTAATTTGTTAAACGGATTGGAAGTAAAATCCGGACATATCATTTCCGTTCCTTTAAAAGCTCATAATAAAATGATCGGAGTACTATCAATTTTACGTGAATCAGGCAATGAAGAAGAAGTACCGAACAAAACTCCCGAAGATCAAAAATTTTTAAGTGAGATTGGCGAAAGAATTGCCTATGCTGTTTTAAGTGCACAGCTTCATTCGGATGTTATTTCTGAAGTTGAAGAACGTAAACTTATTGAAGAAGCTTTGTTACATCAGCAGAATCTTCTTAAAAAAGTTCTTGAAACAATTCCTGTTGGAGTTTGGGTTGTAAATGATAAAGGGCAAGTAATTGTTGCAAACGATGCCAGCGAAGAATTGTGGGAAGGAAAAAAATACTCAACAAATTACTTTTTAAAAGATTATTCGGGCTTTAATATTGAAAGCAATGAAAAGTTAAAATTGCATGACTGGCCGCTTTCTCAAGCATTGGATAACGGTGAAACCACTATAAATAAGGTTTTGGAAATTGAATGTTTTACAGGAAAAAGAAAAATCATTCTTAATTCTGCCGCACCGATTTATGATAAACACAAAAAAATAATCGGGGGAGTTTCGGTAAGTCAGGATATTTCAGATATCAAAAAAATTGAAGCAAATTTAAAATCAGCTTTGGAAGAATTACAAAGGTCAAACAAAGAATTGGAACAATTTGCTTACGTAGCTTCACATGATCTTCAAGAGCCGGTAAGAATGGTAAACAGTTTTTCAAAGTTGCTAATAAAACGGTACGGAAAATCATTAGATAACGATGCAGCAGATTTCTTAAAATTCATAACTGAAGGCGCTTCAAGAATGCAATTATTGATAACCGATCTTTTGAAATATTCAAGAGTAGGTTCGCAAACGAAAGAATCATCCGAAGTTAATTTAAGTGATCTTTTAAAATCGGTAATTTCTGATCTTCAATTTGCGATAGAAGAAAGTAATGCTATTGTAACTTATGAAAATTTGCCTTTAATAAAAGCAGATCCGATTCAAATGAGGCAGGTTTTTCAAAATCTTATTTCGAATGCAATTAAATTTAAAAACGGAACACCTCCTCAAATTCAAATCTCTGCCGAAAAGTGCAACGGTGAATTTTTATTTAAATTTAAGGATAACGGAATTGGAATTGCACCGGAATTTTATAATAAGATCTTTATAATCTTTCAACGTTTACACGAACGTGAAAAATATCCCGGCACGGGAATCGGCTTAACCGTATGCAAAAAAATAATTGAACGCCACGGCGGAAAAATTTGGGTTGAAAGCGAACCCGGAAAGGGCAGCACATTTCTTTTTACAATTCCTGAATAAATTTAAAAATACTTAAAGTCTTAAATATTTTTTTCAAAATATTTGCCTTTCTTATCATTTATTTATATTTATTAATTATAAGCAACATAAACCATCAAAATAAATATAAAAGGTCCAATGAGTAATATTGAATATGGTACGCCCATTGAAATCCTGTTGGTTGAGGATAATCCGGGAGATGTTCGCCTTACCAGCGAAATTATTAAAGAAGGAAGAGTAAAAAATAATTTAAGCATAGTAAACGATGGAGAAGAAGCCGTTTCCTTCTTGAAAAAAACGGGAAAATTTCAAAATGCGCCGCGTCCGGATTTGATAATTTTAGATCTTAATCTTCCCAAAAAAAGCGGCCGGGAAGTTTTAGCTGAATTAAAAGAAGATGTAAGTTTGCGAAGCATTCCTGTTATAATTCTTTCAACTTCGCAAGCAGAAAATGATATTGTTAACAGTTACAAATTGAACGCTAATTGTTATATTACAAAACCGATGGATCTTGATGATTTTATAAAAGTGATAAAATCCATTGAAGAATTTTGGTTTACGGTTGTTAAGTTGCCTTAATATTTTTACAAATAAAATTTTGCTACCACGCAAAATATATTGAAACGAATTGCCAGGAAAGTTTAAGAATAGATTATGGATAGAGGAGTGATAAAAGTATTAATGATAGAGGATAATCCCGGGGATGCACGCCTTATCCAGGAAATGCTTAGAGAAGTAAATCGCGGTAAAATAAAATTTGAGCAAAAACCAAAATTATCCGAAGGAATTGAAAGATTAGAACAAGAAGATATTGATGTTGTTTTATTGGATCTTGGCTTACCCGACAGCAAAGGAATTGAAACTTTAATTGAACTCCGCAAATATGAAACTAGAACTCCCATCGTTGTACTTACCGGTTTAGAAGACGAAGAATTAGGACTTGATGCGCTGAAATTAGGCGCACAGGATTATCTAAGCAAAATGCAGGTTGATAGTCAGCTGTTATTTCGCACTATTCAATATGCAATTGAACGAAAAAAAATTGAAGAAAAATTGCGGGAAAGCGAAGATAGATTCAGAGCTACTTTTGACCGTGCCGCAATTGGTATAGGGCATTTTTCGAAAAGCGGCAGATGGACAAAAATCAATACAAAATTAAGTTCAATACTCGGAATTCCCGAAGACAAACTTCTATCCGGTGTGGAGAACTTTTTTTCGATTTTGGATGAAGATATTCTAAATAAAAAAATGCTGGAAAAACTTTGGGATAATGAAATTCCCGATATAAAATATGAAAAACAATTTAACCGTAACGGAGAAGATATCTGGCTTCAAATAGCGCTTTCGGTAGTTCAAAGATCTTATGACGAAGTTCCCTACGGTGTTGCAATTATTGAAGATATTACACAGCGAAGAAGAGCGGAATTAGCGGTCGCTGAATCCGAAAAAAAATTCTTTACAATTTTTAGAGAAACTCAATCTCCTGTTGTAATTACCGATCTTAAAACCGGGGTTATTGCTGATATAAATCAGGCATTTGAAGAAGCGCTCGGCTATACCAGAGAAGAAGTTTTGGGAAAAGAAACAAGTGAAATAGATCTTTTCAGTGCGAATGATGAAAAAGTTTTCAATAAATATTTGATTGAGCAGCGCGAAATAAAAAATGCCGAAATTAAGATCAATAAACAAAACGGAGAAGACGGATTTTTTATTGTTTCATCATCCATAGTCGAAATTGAAAGAAATGAATTTGTGCTTACTACAATGCACGAAATCACCGAAAGAGTAATTGCTGAAGAAAAAATTAAAACTTTTAATCAGCAGCTTCAAAAAAATAAAGCCGAACTTGAAAAAAAATCAAACGAACTTAGCAGTTTAACGGAAAGTTTAAAAGACCTAAACGCCAGCAAAGATAAATTCTTTTCAATAATTGCGCATGATCTGCGAAGTCCTTTTTCTGCATTACTCGGAATTTCTGATTTTATGAATCAGCATATTGATGAACTTACTCATGATGAAGTGAAAGATTTTTCAAGTCATTTGAACCGTTCTTTAAACGGAATTTTTAAATTGGTTGAAAATCTTCTTCAATGGTCAAGAATGCAATCAGGCAGGATTGATTTTGAGCCGGTAAAATTTAATTTAAGTTCACTTACTGATGAAATTTTTGAACTCTACAAACAAAGTTTCAAAAGTAAAAATATCAGTGTAGTAAAAAATTATGATGATGAACTTTCGGTTTTTGCAGATAGAAATATGATAAATACCGTTTTAAGGAATCTTATTTCCAATGCAATAAAATTTACTCATTCAAATGGAAAAATTATAATTACCGCTGAAGAAAAAGATGATTTTATTGAAGTTTGTGTTGCCGATAACGGTATCGGAATCGGGAATGAAGATAAAAAAAAATTGTTCAAAATTGATGAAACAATAACAACCGAAGGTACTGAAAATGAAAAAGGTACCGGATTAGGATTAGTTTTATGTAAAGAGTTCGTTGAAAAAAACGGCGGAAAGATTTGGGTCAAATCTGCTTTGGGAAAAGGTTCGCAATTTATTTTTACCTTACCGGTTTGTAATGAAAAAAAAACTGAATTAGCTAATTACCACCGCAAATCAAAATAATTCCATGAAAGAAATTATTGTTAGAAGTTGGAATGAATTGCAGGAAAAGTTATTCGAAGATTCCTGGAATGAATCAATCGGCAGATTCCGTTCGCCTTTTGTTTTCAGGGGACTTTCAAATTCTGGATACAAATTAAACACTACGCTTTCTAGATTAGGCAGTAATTTTGTTTCGATGGAACATCATCTGATCAGAAATTTTAAAAAATACGCTCATAACAATATTGTTGAAAAAGATTCAATCTGGCATTGGCTTTCAATTGCTCAACATCACGGATTGCCTACAAGATTATTGGACTGGACCTTTTCGCCGTTTGTTGCCATGCATTTTGCAACCGCAAAGATCGAAAGGTTTAATCTTGATGGCGTAATTTGGATGGTTGATTTTGTTAAAGCGCATGAATTACTTCCGGTGGAATTACGTAAAGCTCTTAATGAAGAAGGCGCTGCAGGTTTAACAACAGAAATCCTTTCAGAAATAATTCCTTCGTTACAGGATTTTGATTCACTTTCAGATAAACCTTTTGTTATATTTTTTGATCCGCCATCAATGGATGAAAGAATAATCAATCAATACGCGCTTTTTTCTGTAATGTCCGATCCGAAAATTAATCTTTGCAGCTGGCTTGAAAATTATCCTAAATTGGTAAAGAAAATAATTATACCTTCCAAATTAAAATGGGAGATTCGCGATAAACTTGACCAGGCAAATATTACCGAAAGAGTTTTATTTCCCGGATTGGATGGATTAAGTTTATGGCTTAAAAGGCATTATTGTTCTTTCCCGGATAAATTCTGAAATTGAAATTTATCTGATCGGAATACTTGAAGCATTTACATCGGGTAATGTAAAATAGAAAGTGGAACCTTTCCCTAATTCAGATTCAACCCAGATTTTACCGCCATGACGCTCAACAATCCGCTTGCAAACTGCCAAACCAATTCCTGTTCCCTGATATTTCCCTCTGTCATGCAATCGCTGAAAAATTATAAATATTTTTTCTTTATATTCATCGGCAATACCGATTCCATTATCTTTAACAGATATCAGCCAATTGCTTTCATTATGAACTGCGGAAACTTCAATTTCAGGATGTGCATCTTTTTTGAATTTAATTGCGTTATAAATTAAATTTTGAAACAGCTGAATAAGTTGAGTATTATCTCCTAAAACATCCGGTAAATTTGAATATTGGATCTTTACATTATTTTCTTCAATTGCGATCTTTAAATTTTTCAAAACTATTTTTAGAATTTCATTCAGATCAATAATTTCAAATTCTTTAGATTGAGATGTTACCCGTGAAAATTCAAGCAAATCACGGATCAACAACTGCATCCGCTGAGTGCCTTCAGTAATAAATCCCATAAAATCTTTTGCGTTCTCGTCGAATTTCTCTCTGTAGCGTCTTTCAAGCAACTGAACATAGCTTACGATCATTCTAAGCGGCTCCTGAAGATCATGTGAGGCAACATAAGCAAATTGTTCAAGATCGCGGTTAGATCTTTCCAATTGAATTAAAGCATGCTTTAATTGTCTTTCGGTTTTCTTTCTCTCTTTTATTTCAACTGCAAGTTCTATTGCTTTCATTCTTAATTTATCGGATGAGTTAAGCATTAGCGCAACAAGAATAGTAATTAAAGCACCGAAAGCTAATACAAGATCAGTTTGATATGTAGTAATATTATTCTCCGTATCAGGTGTGGTAGAAATCAGCAGAGTCCACGGGTATCCGTGAATTGTCAATTCATGTTTACTTTCATAAAGTGGTTTGAAATCTCTATCAATTGAATTGTGATTATCAAACATAAGAGAATTATCAGAAGTATTTTTACCGTCGTATATGCGAATTCTAAAATCCCTTGACGATTGTCCTAAAATTTTATTCATCAGGTCATCCATGCGAAAAGGGCTGTAAACAAATCCAATTATTGCATCCCTGCGTTGTTCAACAGTATTTACAGGCATTCCTTTTTTATACAAAGGTAAATACATTAAAAAACCGGCTTGAATTCCTACTTCAAATTCTTGTTTAAGAGTTACCATTCCGGTGATCGCAGTTTTGTTGCTGTCGCGCGCGAAAACCATTGCTTGATTTCTAATCTTCTCGGAAAACATATCATAGCCAAAGGCACGCCGGTTTCTTTCATCAAACGGTTCAAGATAGGTTATTGCTGTATAAATTTCTCTCTCACCTTCGGGCCAAATCTTAAATTCAGGAAATCCTTCACTACGGATCTTATTTTCAAAATCTTCTTTTTCTTGAGAATTTAAATAAAATGTAACACCAAATCCCTGCATTCCGGGAAAATTATCCTTTATCCCTAAAGTATTGTAAAAAGTGTTCCATTCTTTTCTGGTAACATCTTCTTCCACATTAAAAAGACCAACGCCGCCTTTTAGTAAAATTTCATAATTCAAAAGTCTTCTTAAAATTATTCTTTGAACATCTTCAACTTCGTAAGTGAATTTTTGCCGTGAAGATTCTTTAGTCAGTTCTTTTGAATAAGACCAAAGCCAAACAAAAAGTAAAACTAAAACTCCGGCAACAAGCCAAGAAATAAGTTTGATGTTTCTGTAGAAAAGATTATTTAGATTCATCCGTTGTTTTTAATAGAATTATGAATTATGACTATCTATTAAATGTAAAAATTTATTTATAAACAATGAAATTTTATTAATTAAAATGATTCTCAGAGAACAGCGTAGTACCCTATTAGAAGAAGTATTTAGTACAGAAAATGGTTGTGTGTATCAGTCCGATGCCGAAAATTGTTTCTATGTAGATTTTGGAGGCCGTGCCATCAAATTC
>CBDUBH010000050.1:0-25653 GCA_965365345.1 uncultured Melioribacteraceae bacterium | reverse complement strand
AATCTCCGATTAGATCAAGCAATTTATGACGTACCGGCTCATTTTTATATCTGAAAGTTTTATCATTTAAAAATCCGGTTGTACCGATTGTAATTTTTCCTTCTAGTCCTATCTTTTTACTTAATTCATCAAGTTCGGTTTCGCTCATTTTTTTATCAACGATAACAACTGCGTTATCAAGATTTCCGCCTTTAATTAAGCCGCGATTTGCAAGCATTTCAATTTCACTTAAAAAACTGAAAGTTCTTGATGGAGCAAATTCCGAAATGAATTCTTTTTCGAGATCGAACAATCCTGTATGCTGACTTCCCAAAGCAGGATTTTGATAATCTACCATTACGGTTGCTCTGAATTTATCAAGCGGTAAAGCAACAATATCAATTTGATCTTCTTCATTATGATATTGAACCGTTTCATCAATTATTAAATAATCTTTTGGTGCATCCTGCTGCTGAAATCCGGCTTTCATTAAAATTTCCACATAAGGCATTGCGCTTCCATCACCAACCGGAGGTTCAATTCCGTCTATTTCAATTATTATATTATCTATTTGAAGTCCGCTAACGGCAGCCAGAACATGTTCCACGGTGTGAACTTTTGCTTCGCCGATTCCAATTGTTGTTCCTCTAGAAATATCAACAACATTATCTGCAATTGCGGGAATTTCAGGATTTCCGCCGAGATCTGTTCTAACGAATTTTATTCCGCAATTTTCAGGTGCCGGCTTAAAAGTCATTGTGCAAGAAGCGCCGGTGTGTAAACCCGTGCCTGACATCGAAACCGAATTAACGATAGTTCTTTGTCTTTCTATCATTCATTAAACTCCTTTTCCACTCGTAATTTCATCTATGATTTTTTGTAATTGATCAATTTTATTTTCTAAATTTTTGATTTTGTTTGCATAATCGGCAATGTTTCGAACATGCGCTTCCTGAACTAAAAATGTTCTGTGTTCTTTTGCGGGAGAACCCATATAAGTTGCGGATTTTGAAAGACTTTTTGATACACCGGATTGTGCGCCGATTATAACTTTATCGGTTATTTGAATGTGACCGACAATTCCAACCTGCCCTGCTAAAATACAATTGCTTCCGATTTTTGTACTTCCGGAAATTCCCGTTTGGGCTGATATAACAGTGTGTTCTCCGACAACCACATTATGTGCGATCTGAACCAGATTATCAATCTTTGCACCTTTTTTTATTACAGTGCTACCGATTGAAGCTCTATCAACAGAAACATTTGAACCTAGTTCAGCTTCATCTTCAATAATAACATTTCCTATTTGAGGAATTTTTGCGTAACTGCCATCAGAATTTGGCGCATAGCCAAATCCATCAGATCCTATCACGGTTCCGCTGTGAATTATTACGCGGTTCCCAATCTTGCAATTTTCTCTTATGCTTACATTTTGAAAAATTAAAGTATCACTACCGATCTCAACATTTTCAAGAATGACGGTATTGTGATAAATTTTTGTGTTATTTCCGATTTTGCAATTTGCAGAGATAACTACATTTTTTCCAATTGCAACATTTTCCCCGATTTCCGCGGAAGGATCAATAAAAGCGGTTTCATCAATTCCGCTTAAATTAAATTCGGGTTTGAAAAATGAATTTACGATTTTCAAAAATGCCGCATTTGGATTTTGAACTTCAATATAAGAAATATTTTTATTTGATTTTTGGAATTCGGGTTTTATTAGAACTGCCGAGGCTTTTGTGTCTGAAAGAAATTTTTCGTAAGCGGGCAAATATAAAAAAGTAAGATCGCCGGATTCGGCTTCTTCAATTTTGGCAATATTTTTTATAACGAGATTTTCATCGCCTATAATTTTACCGCCGACTAAATCGGCGGCATCAGATAATTTAATTTCCATTTTTATTTTAACTTTTCCAGCACTTGATTTGTAATGTCAAATTTTTCTTTAGCGTAAAGGAATAAGATATCTCCGCTTCTGTCAAACACGAAATCCAGATCCTGCTCTTCAGCAACTTGTCTTATTGCTTCAAAAACCCGGTTTTGAATCGGTTTCATTACTTCATCTTGTTTTTGAAACAATTCACCGTTTACGCCGAATTTTTTTTGTCTGTATTCATTCATCTGTTCTTCAAGTTTAACAAGTTCGGCTTCAACTTCTGCACGGGTTTGATCGCTCATTATAAGCTTTCTTCTTTCGTAATCATCGTATCTTTCCTTCCATTCGCTTTCCAATTTATTCAATTCATCCTGCCATTCTTTTATCATGGCATCAAGTCTTTGCTGTGCATCTTGTGCATCCGGCAACCTGTCTAGAATTGTATCGGAATCAACATAACCTATTTTTAATTGTGCATTCGCTAAATTCGCAAATCCCAAAAAAAAGATAAAGGCAAAAATATATTTTTTCATTCATTGCCCCAAATTATTTTATTTTGATCTTTTTAATCTATCTAAAACTTTATATGTAATATCAAATTCCGGATCAGCATAAAGTAATACTGTTTCACCTACTTTGTCAAATACGAAAGTCATCCCCTCAGCTTTTGCAACTTCGTTTATTGCATTAATTACTTTATCTTTGATAGGAGCAAATAGTTCTTCTTGTTTTTTGAAAAGATCGCCGCCTTGTCCAAAAACTCTTTGTTGAAAAACTTTTAATTCCTGATCTTTAGCAAATAAAGTTTGTTCAACTTCTTTTCTTTTATCTGCCGGCATTGTACCTTGCTGTTTTTGATAATCAGCAAAATCTTTTTGAAGCTGTGCATTCATACTATCCATTTGTGCGTACCAGCCTTTTGCAATTTCATCAAGTCTGCCTTGCGCTTTTATTGCTTCCGGCAATGCTTTTAAGATCTCTTCCGAATCAACATATCCGGTTTTTTGTGTATTTTGCGCGAACATAAATCCGCTTTGTAAAATTAAAACAGCAAATATTAAGATGAACTTTTTCACTTATACCTCTTTATTATTTTTCAAATTATTAAAATCTTTTTATTAAAATCCTCTTCCGAATTGAAAATGGAAAATCCACTGATTGTCTTTTCCGTCAACACTGATTCTGTCAAATCCGTATCCGTAATCGAATCCTATCAATCCAATTGGATTTATCATTATTCTTGCGCCTAAGCCTACTGATCTTTTTAGATTGAAAAGATCTGTATCATGACTCAAATTTTCAAATACATTTCCGGCTTCGGCAAATGCAAGCAAGTAAATCGGGATTGGCTCCATTGCCAATGCTCCGCGAATTTCCATCGTGTATTTTGAATAAATTCTTCCGCCGATTGCACTTCCATCATCTTTAGGACCGACTGATCTATCTTCATAACCTCTTAACGGTAAAGTTGCAATAACCATTCCGTTTCCGCCCATAAAGAATTTTTCGAACGGATTAATTCTATTTCTTGTAAACTGATCAAATTCATTTAAGTAACCTAAATCAGCAGATGTATAAAGTGCTACTCTGCTTGTATTAAATAATCTTTTATACCATTCTGATTTAAATTGAATTTTGTAATAATTAAGATCGCCCGGTAAAATTGCTCCGCCTGAAATTTCACCATCTAAAACAAATGAGGAACCTTGCGATGGGAAAATCGGATTATCGATATTTCTACGATTTAAAGTTGTGCCTAAAGTGAATTGCTGGGTTTTTCCTTCGGCGTAATATCTTTGTCCTTCTCTGATATCATTATTCTGATATTTCAAAAATCCGGAAAGATTGAAAAATCTATCGGGCCACTTTAATCTTCTCCCCAATCTTAAAGTTCCACCGTATTGACGAAGATCAAAATAATAAACTTGTCTTGTATCAAAAACATCAAATCCTAATGAAGTCGGCGTATCGTAAAGCCAGGGTTCAGTAAATCCGAAAGTGAAAGTTCTGTAGTAGTTCCCAACACCGAATTGCCAGTTAAAATTCAGAACTTGTCCGCCGCCAAGCTGGAAAGGATGCTTTAGTGAAAAATTGGTTAATGTAATTCCGAGCGCGCCGCTAAATCCGAATGCGCCGCTGTAACCTACCGAAGCATTTAAATAATCAGATGATTTTTCTTCAACTTTGTAAGTTAGATCAACTGTGCTATCGCTAACGGGATAATAATCAATTCCTTCGGTATAAATTTTTTCCACATTAAAATATTGCAAATTTGCTAACTGCTGCAAACTTGTAAATATTAAACTTCTTCTGAAATAATCTCCGGGAAGCGTGTACAGTTCACGCCTTACAACTTTTTCTATGGTTTTATCGTTCCCTTGAATTTCAACTTTGCCAATTTTAAATCTATTATTTTCAATAACCTGAATAGAAATATCAATAGAATCTTCCGCAACAACTGTTTCAGTAGGTCTGAAATTTGAATTTAGATATCCGTTATCAACATAAAGCGCGGCTACGTCTGTTTGCTTTTCATTTGGACCGCGAAGATTTCTTGTAAATTTTTCGTAGTTAAAAACATCGCCTTTTTCAAATCCTAATCTCAAATTAAGCACATCATCAGGATAAACTGTATTTCCTTCCCAATTTATATTTCTGACTTTGTATTGCGGACCTTCATAAACATTTACAACAATCCGTGCATCTTGGTTATCATTAAAATACAAAACCGTATCGGAAAGAACTTCAAAATCCCTGTAGCCGTTTTTGCGATAAAAATCTACCAATAACTTTTTATCTTCTTCAAATTTATCGCTATTAAGTTTTGCACGGTTCCAGAATTTCCACCATCTCTTTTCGGAGGTTTTATCAAAAGCATCTTTAAGATCGTCATCTGAAAAAGCCTGATTTCCGTTAAATTCAATTTTTCTAACGGTAACTTTTTTCCCTTCTTTTATATCAAATTTAAGAAGTATTCTTTCTTTGATTTTATTTACATAAGTTCTTGAAACATTTTTTATTTCTGTTTCGGTTTGATATCTATCTGAAAAATCTTTTTCATTACGCCAGTTTACTTTAATTTTATTTTTTATTGTATCGGCATTTTCAAAAAGATAAATTTTCGGATTTATTTCCGCATTCAATAAACCTTCTTCCCGGTATAATTTTAACACTGTTGATTTTGTGTTATAAATATCACGTGGTTTGAGGGTTTGTCCTTTATTAAGGCTTACTTTTTCGTTTATATCTTTATCGCTAACATCATCGTTCCCGTCAAAAACTACTTCTTCTAATCGTGGATATTCAGTAACTTTAATTTGAAGGAAAGCGCCGTTTCCAACAATTTTATCAATTACAATTTGAACATCTGAAAAAATATTTAATGCCCATAATCTTTTAATTGCATTTAAGGTTTGTTCACCGGGAATTTCAACCGTTGTTCCGGTTTTAAGTCCGCTGTTTACAATAATTGTTGATGCATCGGCAGATTTATTGCCTACTACGGTAACGCCTAAAATTTCATATTGTTTTTTATCAAATTGCGCGTAGGACGAAGATAAAAAGCAGAATGTAAATAAGTATAAAAATAAAAATTTCACTGAGGAGTTTTTGAGCATTATAATTCAACCTTTGGAATTCTTAGATAATTGTTCGCTTACTAAACCGAATCGGCGTTCTCTTTTTTGATAATCGTCAATCGCTTCAAATAAATTTTGTTTTTTAAATTCGGGCCAGAGTGTTTCTGTCACATAAATTTCGGCATAGGCAATTTGCCAAAGTAAAAAGTTACTTATTCTGAACTCGCCGCCGCTGCGTATAAGCAGATCCGGATCAGGCAGATCTTTTGTTGTAAGAAATTTTGATAAAAGCTGTTCGTCAATTTCTTCAAGATTTATTTTATTATCTTTATATAATTGAGCAATAGTTTTTACGGATTCCATAATTTCCCATCTTCCGCTGTAACTTAAAGCCAGGTTCAATTTTAGTTTTGTATTTTGTGAAGTTTTTTCAATCGCATCGTTTAATTCTTTTTGAACAATTTCAGGAAGCGATTTTAAATTTCCGATTGTAGTTAAACTTACATTATTAGCATGAAGTTCGTTTGTTTCGTTCTGCAAACTTTTTACTATCAACCGCATTAATGTGGTAACTTCATCTTTTGGCCGCTTCCAATTTTCCGTTGAAAAAGTGTAAAGAGTTAAATATTGAACGCCGAGTTCAACACATGCTTTAACCATAACTCTTACGGTTTCAACGCCTTGCCTGTGACCAGCAACACGAGGTAAACCTCTTTGTTTCGCCCACCTGCCGTTACCATCCATAATGATTGCGATATGACGCGGAATGTTACCGTTTTTTTTCAGCTTTTCAAGAAGATCAGTTTCAGTTTGTTTTGATTTTGCCAATTTCTTCTCTTTAAATCAATTCGAACTTGAAAAATAGTTTAACTAATTAAAAATGTCAAGGTAATAGACTTTTAGATAACCGCTTGAAATATAATAAAATACTTAATGATAATCAGTAATTTTAATAGGTTAGACAAATTGACGGGTAAATTTGTTTCTGAATATTTTCAGAAAATTTTCCGGTGCAGTTTCATGAAGATTTTAAAGTGCTTTTAGAAAAAGCGCCATACACTTTCAATAATTCAATTCTTAAATGAATAACTTTACTTAGATCAAGAAAACATTTCACTCATTCTGAAACTTTTTTTCTTTAAAACTTCTTTTTGCGATTCGCTAATTAAAGTTACAATTTTGATGTTCTTTTTTGCTTCATCATTTAACTTGGAATAAACTTCCTTGGCTTTGGTTAAATTTTCCGGTTCAACTCCCACAAAAAGCGTAACTTTTTTGTTCGTGAATTTTGTTTGCCTTGTTGAAAGGAAATTTAATTTCTGTTCAAGTTTGGTATCGGCAAAATCCTCTGAAGTTAAAACAATTCCAATGGCAAATTTTTTATTTTGCCTTGCAACCGCATCAACAGTATAAGTTCCGATTGGATTCGGTTCCGGCAGATAAGTCCCGAATTTTCTGCTTAAAGTCAAAAATCCGTTTTGCCAGAAATGTTTAATCAGTTGATCAACTTTTTCTCTTTTGATTTCTTTTTCCATATTTGCTCCGTTTAATTTGCAAAAGCCATTACGGGAATTACAGGGAAAAACTTTTCTTGCAAAATTTTAATATTTGAAATTCTGTAAAATTCAAACATTTTGATTTCGTTTGAAGTTGCAAATTTACCGTAAATAACTTTTCTTCCGTTTTTATCGGATGAAATAAAATAAGGATCAATTGTAATTTCTTGAAAATTGTATAAAAATTTAATTCTATTTCTATGATAGATTGCTGTGTAAAAAATTTCAGTTTTCATTTTAAAATCCGTTTTTAATTGTACCATCTTATTACGCCGATGACTTTTCCGACTATTGAAAAATCTTCCCTTCCGTTTACGGGAATCGGCGGATAATTATTATTTTCAGGAATTAAAAATACTTGATCGCCTTTACGTTCAAATCTTTTTACTGTTGCTTCATCGCCTAAAAGCGCAACAACAATCTCACCATTTGAGGCATATCTTACCGGTGAAACAATTATAAGATCACCTTCGTAAATTCCGGCGTTGATCATACTATCGCCTTTAACTTTTAACGCGAAACTTTCGGGATTATTTTTAAGCATTGTTCTATCAACAACAATATTGCCATCAAGATTTTCCACTGCTAAAATCGGAGAACCCGCCGCAACTCTTCCTACAATAGGAATTTCGGAAAAAAGGTTTGATAAATTATTTTTTATGTTATTTGAAACATCCGTTAAGGAAATTGCACGACTTGTATTACTTTCTGCGTTCAAATATCCTTTTTTAACTAAAGCATCAAGATGCCTTTTTACTCCGAATGTGGATGCAATATTGAAAAATTTACCAATCTCTCTAAAAGATGGAGAATAACCTTTATTTTCAATAAACTCTTGAATAAACTTTAAGATTTCCTGTTGACGCGCTGTAAGTTCTTTTTTCATATAGTGCTCAATTGTTTATCTGTAATATAGTGAACAGTTGAACAATTTGTCAAGAAAAAAATAATTTTTTAAATAAATTTTTTTGAAAAAGTATTTTCAATCAAAATTATAAATTAGTTAAATATGAGAAATAATAAGAATGGTACTTTAAAAGCTAGATTTATTAATAAATTAAGAAATTTTTATGATGAATTTAAGATTAGTCTTGTGCGTTGAATACAAAAAAGCGCGAGGTTTCGCGCTTAAAAAATCCGTTTATTTCCAGGTGGTGGAAGGTTCCAGAAATTTAATCAGCGTTCTTCCGATTTCGTAATTTTCGAAAAATCCTCTGAAACTTTCTTCGCCCGGGCCGTAAGAAAATATTCCAACCGCATTTCCGGTATGTGAAGTTGATGCAAAATTAATTTCAATTTTTGAACCGTCTTTTTCACCGTCAATAATTGAAAGTCCGCCGGTTTCGTGATCTCCGGTTACAAGCAATAATGTATTTTTATCTTTTTGAGCAAAGTTTAACGCTTCTGAAATTGCTCCTTCAAAATCTTTCATTTCGGCAATAAATTTTTCTTTTTCATTTCCGTGAGCTGCCCAATCTATTTGTGAGCCTTCTATCAAAAGTATAAATCCGTTCTCATTTTTGGAAAGAATTTCGATAGCTTTTGAAGTCAGATCTTTCAATGAAAAAATTCTTTTATCAGCATCTATTAATCCATCTTCAGCTAAAAGTGCAATTAGTTTCTTATTGCCGGAAAAAGATTTTAACGATGTAAAATTTTCCACAAGTTCAAAATCATTTTGCTTTAATTGCGAAGTCAAATTTCCTGAAGGATTTTGCATGAAGTATTTTCTGCCACCACCTATTGCAAGATCAATTTTTGATTTTATAATATCTTCCGCTATATCAAATTCCAATTTCCGGCTTTCTGCATGAGCAACAAACGAAGCGGGCGTTGCGTGAGTTATTGAACTTGTTGCAACAATTCCGGTCGAAAGTCCTTTTCCCTGGGCGTATTCCATCAAGTTTTTTACAGGAATCATATTTGTATCAACCCCAATTGCACCATTGTAAGTACGGTAACCGGTTGAAATTGCAGTTGCGCCCGCAGCTGAATCGGTTATCAAATCATTAGCTGATTTTGTAATTGATAACCCGATTGTTTTGAAATTTTTGAAAACGCTTGTATTATCAGAAAGAACGGAATGGAAAACTTGATTTATTCCCATTCCGTCGCCAATCATAATAATAATATTTTTCGGTTTGCTGTTTTCTGAGGCTTCAGTGCTTACGTTAAAAAAAAGAACAACACAAAAAAATATTTTAAGAAAATTCTTTAACATAATAATTATTTTACTTGAACCAACCAATTATTAGAATCAGGTTTTTTACCGTATTGAATAGAAGTAATTTCATCAAATAATTTTACTTCTAACTCTCCGGGTTCGCCGTTATTAAATACAATTTTTTTATCTTTAAATGTTAATGATCCTAATGAAGAAATTACTGCTGCTGTTCCTGTTCCAAACATTCCGATCAGGTTACCTTTTTCGTGTTCTTCAAAAATTTCATCAATGCTTATTTCTCTTTCATTTACATTATAGCCCCAATCTTTCAGAAGTTCTAAAACAGTCATTCTTGTAATTCCTGCTAAAATACTTCCGTTTAATTTCGGAGTTGCAATTTCATCTTTAAATCTTACGAAGATGTTCATCGTTCCTACTTCTTCTAAGAATTTTTGATGAATTCCATCTAACCAAAGAACTTGTGTAAATCCTTTTTTCTGAGCTTCGGCTCCCGCTAAAAGACTTGCCGCATAATTTGCAGAAGTTTTACAATCGCCTAAACCTTTTCTTACTGCTCTAACATAATCATCTTGCGCCAATATATTCACAGGTTTAAATCCTTCGGGATAATAAGCGCCAACCGGAGAAAGAATTATAAGGAATTTATAAATATTTGCCGGACGAACTCCTAAAGCGGGATCGTAACCGAAAATAAAAGGTCTGATATATAAAGATTGACCGCTTTTGGTCGGAATCCATTCTTTATCAACTTTAACTAACTCTTTTAAAGCTTCTAAAGCAAATTCTTCATCAATTTCAGGGATGCATAATCTGCGTGCAGAATTATTCAATCTTTTAAAGTGTTTTTCTGGACGAAATATAACAATTTCATCATTTTCATTTTTGTAGGCTTTTAAACCTTCAAAAACTGTTTGTCCGTAGTGAAAAACCATTGTAGCGGGATCAAGATCTAAACTTTTATAATCTTTTATAGTTGGATTATGCCAGCCTAATTCTTTTGTATAAGTCATTTCGAACATATGATCGGTAAAAAGTTTACCGAATTCCAATTTTTCGGGCAATTGTATGGCCACTTGCTGATCGCTCAGCATATAGTTAATGCTTTGCATTGCATTCTCCATATATTTTTAAACTCAGTTTTGGTTAGAATTAACTTCCCCTATATTACTGAAAATTAATGAGAATTAAAAATCAGATATATTTCTCTGATGATTGATATTTTCTGTATTTATAAAAAAAAGCACATGTATTATTTCACATTTTTCAGTTTTTTTTTCATATATACTTAATAATTCAGTTTTTTTTTGAATTTCGGTTCAAAATAAAAATTTTTTGTCTTCTGATGAAATTTTTCTTTTAATAAATATTTTTAGATTTTTGTATCTAACATGTTTGATTAAAAATTTTATTTTTGAAGTTCAATCTTGCGGGAAAAATAAATTAATGAAAATCATAAATGGAGCGATCCAAAAGTTAAAGAATTTTTTTGAGGAACTCGGAGAAATTTCCGTTTTGTTTTTTGGAATAGTCAGATTTACTCCATCAGCAATTAGTCACAGAAATTTGCTTTTATATCAAATGGAGCATATCGGGGTTAATTCCCTCCCTTTGGTTTTGATTATTGCAATTTTCACTGGAGCAGTTGCAGCGTGGCAGGCAGCATATCAATTGCAGGGATTGGCTCCGCTTTCATTTTTAGGGACTGCAACAAGCCGCGCAATTATAACAGAATTAGGTCCGGTTTTGACCGCAATAGTTATTGCCGGAAGAGTTGGAGCTTCAATTGCTGCTGAACTTGGCTCAATGAAAGTTACCGAGCAGATCGATGCACTTGAAACTATGGCAATTAGTCCAATAAGATATTTAGCAATGCCGAGATTTTTGGCTTCGGTTTTAATGATGCCCGTACTTGTTATTTTTGCTGATGTAATTGCTGTTTTGGGCGCTTATGTAATTTCAAATTATTTTTTGGATGTTTCGTATTCAGTATTTTTTAATTCAGTGAAAAGATATTTCGTTTTCAGTGATTTTCTTTTCGGATTGATAAAAACTGTTTTTTTTGGCGGAGTAACGGCATTAATTGGCTGCCACATTGGATTTAAAACTGAAGGCGGAGCTGAAGGAGTTGGACATTCAACGATCCGTTCATTTGTAATTTCATCGGCAATGATCTTAATTTTGGATTATTTATTATGGTCGCTGGCTTTTTAATTTACGCAAAAAATATTTTAAAATAAAAAAAGCACATCTTTCGATGTGCTTTTTATATGATAAATAATTCAGTATTTATCTTTTTTATCTTCGGAATTTATGTAATCAACTATTTCTTCCCGGGTTCTACCTGTTTTTTCTCTTATTCTTCCGAGAATTTCTTCTTCTTTTCCTTCTTCATATTTGAGATCATCATCTGTAAGTTCCGCATATTTTTGTTTTAATTTACCTTTCATCTGATCCCATTTTCCTTTCCATTCTAACTTGTCCATCGTTCTCTCCATTTTCTATTCTAAACACTGTTACATAAATCATATTTTTCACATTAAACAAATTCTGAATTATTTATCTGTTTGTTTCTGAACCGCTATTATCATCTGAACCTGAGTTATTCCAATCTGTTGAAGATTCATTTCCTTCATTATCTCTATTCATATCGGAATTATTATTTAAGTCATTATCAGTTTCGGTATTATCTCTGTAAGTATCGTTTTCTGTATCAGTATTAATATCATTTTCTGATCCCGGAGTAATTGATTCATTTCCACGATCAAAATCAGAATTCATATCTTGATTATTCTGCATATTTGCTGCATTTGGTGAATGAACAAAATCTTTCACTTTACTCCACCACTCTCTTTTGATCGAAACATATTGTGAAACTTGTTCTTCTTCTAAAGCATCTTCGATTTCTTCATTAGTTTCTTTATCAAGATCTCTTAATTCGGTTTGAATATTTTCATCTGATCCTATCAATTCTGTATCATCTGTAACTACACCATCTTCTTGAGTAACATTTGTTTGATATTCACTTTTTACATCTGCTACTTTTTGTTGATATTCTTCAAGAGTTTCTCTAATTTCTTCTATCTGATCATCATCTAAATTTAATCTGGTTTGTAAATCAAGAACTAAATCTTGAAGGCTGCTTACTTGATATGAAGAATAGGTTGTATCATATGTTGAACTTACTTGTCCGTCAGTTGACCAACTCCCGGTATTATCCGTAGTTGTTCCATCATATTGTCCTTGTGTAGTCGTGGTGTCTTGCTGCATTCCTGTCTGCGTATCGTTATATTGTGCAAACGTACTTACTCCCAAAAATAAAACTGAAACTGCTACCAGTTTAACTCCATTGATTATTTTGTTAGATACCATTTTTTCTCCTGTAATAGTTACACATAGTTATATTAAAAGTTATTTATTAAAAGTTCTTTAATAAATGTTGTTAACCTAACTTAGAAGATTCGTGGTATTGTTGGTATCAGTACAATTCTGAAAATAATGTAAGCGAGATTTTTAATTGAAAGTAGGGATGCAGATTACAAAAAATCTAAAATTAAATTTTTGTTTTAATAAATAATTAAAATTTAAATTTTATTGAAACTGAAAGTTTTAGAGATCTTTTAAGATAAAAATCTTAATTAAATATTTATTTAATATACTTTTTTATTTCAGGAAATTTTTTCAAGAAAAAATATTTATATGAAAATTAAGAAAAGGAAATTAACCACTGATTTTACTGAGTGGAATGTGGAAATAATTATAAATTATAAACTTATAAAAAACAAAAAATAGGTATGTGTATATTTTAAAAATATATCTGTATTTTTTTTATTTTGAATTTCAGTAACGGTCTAATTTAAATTTTTCACCGAGATACAATTTTCTTACTTCGGAATCTTCAGCTAATTCTTCTGCGGTACCATGTTTGAAAATATTTCCGCTAATTAAAATATAAGCGCGATCAACAATACCAAGGGTTTCGTGAACATTATGATCTGTAATTAATATTCCTATGCCTCTGTTTTTTAATCCTGCTACAATATGCATTATATCTTCAACGGCAATCGGATCAACACCGGCAAAAGGTTCATCAAGCAAAATAAATTTTGGATTTGTGGCAAGCGCACGTGCAATTTCACATCTTCTTCTTTCACCGCCGCTTAATTGGTTTCCTAAATTTTTTCTGATGTGTGTAATATTTAAATCTTCAAGAAGCTGCTCACATCTTAGTTTTCTTTCTGCTGAAGAAATGTCCATCATTTGCAAAACAGCCATGATATTATCTTCAACACTTAATTTCCTGAAAACAGATGCTTCCTGAGGCAAATATCCAATTCCCATTCGTGCACGTTTGTACATCGGGTAATTTGTAATTTCGGTTGAATCTAAAAATACTTTACCACCGTTAGGTTTTATCATCCCGACTATCATATAAAAAGTTGTGGTTTTTCCCGCGCCGTTAGGACCTAGCAATCCAACTATTTCACCTTGAGTAACATCAACCGAAACTTTTTTTACTACAGTTCTTTTTTTATAAACTTTAACAAGTTCTTCACTTCTAAGATTTAATCTTTCATTCATCTTTTTAATCGTTTTTCAATTTTAACAAATCTGATTTTTGCGGTCTGGCGCCATAAATATTGAACGCCGGCAGAGTAAATGATTTTTCATTTCCTTCAACTAAATTTTCAGGATAGTATTCGCTTGCTGGTGATGAATACAATCTTACCTGACTAACTTTTTTATCATCGAACATTATTTTTGCCGATTGCGAGCTTGATTTTGTTAGTCCGTTTGGAGTTTCATCTTCATACAAATAATAAATGCTTAAAACTCCACCGGTAACATTTGTATTATTGATTCCGCTACTGTCAAAATTCATTATTAATTCATCGCCTGAAATTTGATCAAATCTTAAATTATAATTTTGACTTTGTGATAAAATAAAAGCGTTTTTGATAACTACGATCTTGCGGAGATCATTTTTTTCAAGAAATATATTTATGCTATCACCGCTTAGCTGTGTATTTTCATACCAAAGCACAGGTGATTTTTTTTCTTCGGCAATTTTATATGTAACAATTTTATCTTCGTTTCGCAAATAAAGAGTGTAGTCATTAACAGAGGCAAATGTGCCACGCAAAATTCTTACTGAATCAATCGCTTTAAATATTCTTGTTGAATCGTTAAACGATTCCATTTTCGTTGCTGCAATCATCAATGTATCAATTTGATTTTTGGTTGAATCAATTTGCATAAGCAAAGGTGAATTTTCAATTAGCGAATAATTTTTTCTTCTGTAATTTTCTAAATGTCCTCCGTAAAGAATTACATTGTTCGATTCATTTGTAACTTTAACATTTCTTTCAGCAAATGTAATTTCGGTTTGCCTGAAATGGACTAAACTATCTGCTTGAATTGTATTTACCGAATCTTTTATCTTAACGTTATTTACCGCAATGGCTTTTTCTTCGTTTTTAAGATAAGTTAAATCATTGCATACCAATGTTGAAACTGTATCGTATAATTTTACGCTGTCTGAAAATTCGGCTTTATCTTCATTGAAATAATATTTTCCGTTGATAGCTGAAAGAATAACTTTTTTATCATCCAATATTACACCGGATTTGCTTTCTGCAATTTTTTCATCTCCGAAATAATAACCGCTCGGAGCTTTAATGGTAAGTTCATTTTGCGTTACGATGACATTTCCTTCGAGATATGCATCATTACGCGAAAGATATTGAACTGCTTTATTACAAGTGATTTTGATATCGCCTTGTGTTAATATTACATTGCCCATAACTTCGCGGATCGATTCGCCGTTTAGCATTTTCCCAACCAGACTGTCACCAACTATCGTTATAATTTCAGATTGCTGTGCAAATAAAAAATTTGAAATACCGGAAATAAAAAATAATATGTAAAAAAAATTTTTCACTTGAGGGAATCCGTTTTTGAATTTTGTGAACCTGCAACTACTACGGGTTTGAAGATCACATAATTATTTAACTGCTGATCACTTTCAAAACCGTAGCCTTGAATTTGTTCCTTGGGAGATTTGATCGTTACAAATTTATCGGAAACAATTTTTCTGTCTTTATTTCTCCACATTAATTCATCGGTTGTTAAAGTTACACCGCTGTCACTTATCGCAACAACGCTGTCAATGGCGTACATATTTTTTGTAATATCATCAACTCTGCCGCGCTTTGAAGTTAATGTTGTTGTTTTTATTTCTTCTTCATTGTAAAAATCAATGCGAACTTTTTCAAGTAAGGTTTCTCTTTTTAATTCGAAAACAAGCGCGTGATCTGCAAAAAGAACAGCGCGTAATTTTCCGAGATCTGTAAAAAGCATTTTAAAATTCCAACTTTCCTGCGTGGGAATTTCCTGATTGGTCATTGATTTATCAATCTGCGGCTTAACTTTTTCTTCAGAGCAGCCGGTTAAAAGTAAAATGAAAAATATTAAAGATAAATATTTCATCTTGGCTGCAAACCGATTTCTACAAGATCATGCAAGTGTAAAATTCCGATCGGCTTATTTTCATCATCAGCAACTATCAGTGATGTGATTTTATAATTTTCCATGTATTGCAAAGCGAATGAAGCCAAAAATTCAGAGCTGATAGTTTTTGGATTTTTGGACATTACATTTTCCGCAATAAGATTTTTTATTTCCATTTCCTTTTCAAGCAATCTGCGTAGATCACCATCAGTTATTACTCCGGTTAAAACTCCTTCATCATCAACAACTGTTGTAACTCCAAGTCTTTTTGAAGTCATTTCCAGAATTGCATCTTTCAGCGATGTGGAGTTTTTTACAATTGGGACAGCATTTCCTTTGATCATAATTTCGGAAATTTTTAATGATAATCTTTTTCCCAAACTCCCGCCGGGATGCAACATTGCAAAATCTTCTTTGGTAAATCCTTTATACTCAAGCAGAGCGATAGAAAGTGCATCGCCCATTACTAAAGTTGCAGTGCTTGATGCCGTTGGCGCAAGATCGTAAGGACAAGCTTCTTCTTTTACTGAAACATCTAAAATGATATCACACTCTCTGCCGAGTTTTGAATTTTTATTTCCGATCATTGCGATTAAAGTTACTTTCAACCTTTTTAGATAAGGAAGGAGATTCACCATTTCTTCAGTGTTTCCGCTTTTGGAAATAATTATTACTATATCTTCTTTGCGAACCATTCCCAAATCGCCGTGAAGCGCGTCAGAAGGATGAAGATAAATTGCGGCTGTTCCTGTAGAGTTCATTGTAGCAACAATTTTGCGCGCTATCAAACCAGATTTTCCCATTCCTGTTAAAACAATTCTTCCTTTTGATTCTGCCATTACTTTTACGGCTTTTGCAAAATCCTCGTTTATTCTTTCATATAATTTTGCAACAGCTTCGGACTCAATTCCGATTACTTCTTTTCCCTTTTGTATAATTTTATCTATGGACAAATCTTAACTCCGTTTAAAAAACTTTTTCCAATTACCTTTAACTTCTTCTTTTACAGGATTATGAATTTTTTCGTAATCAAATTTAACTTTTTTCCGGCGTTTATTATAATTTAAAAACGCCAGTGCAAAATCATTTTCCGTAAAAGATTCAAAATTATGAAAAAGATAATCGGATTTCAAAGCAATTTTTGGATCTTGAATGTGTTTTACCAACATTAATTCATTATAGAAATTCGTAATCGGAATTAAATGATTTATTTGTGTTTCTTTTTCGTAAAGCCAGATCCGTTTTTGTTTTAAGGCAACAACCAAAATTAATTCATCGCCAAAAACATTAATTTCTTTTACTTCGGAATTATCAAGCGGTGCATTTTCGCCGGGCAGCCAGTTTGAATATGTCCATTTTTTTTCTTCGGGATAATTTTCATTATACGGAAATTCGCCTGTGTATGAAATATCGAATTCGATCAATCCATCCAGATCGTCATGAATTAAAATATAGTGTTCACCTTTTGAATAATTGATTCCGCCGATTGCAAAAACGGGAGCCGAAGGAATTGAAAGATCTGGCTTATCATTTTTTTCACCTAAAACCAAATTTGTTCCGCCGAATCTTCCATAGCCTATAACAAATTTATCTTCAAGCAATTTTCTGAATTCAGCGTAACCTTTTCTATTTTCAGGCAGGATAAAAAAAAGAAGTTTGAGTTCCAAGTTACTTAATTTTCTTGGAAAATTTTGTCCGTCATCATTAAATGACAAATTCATTTTGATATTTTATTTGTTGATAATAAAAATCTATTTAAAGATTTTTTATAACAGAATCAATTTTTTGAATTTGAATAAGGAAATTCTTCAACTCGGAAAGCGGGAATTGACTTCCTGAATCGCTTAATGCTTTTATGGGATCGGGATGAACTTCCATAAAAAGCGCGTCAATTCCTACTGCAGCTGCAGCTCTTGCAAGTGCAGGAATAAATTTAGGTTGGCCGCCGGAAATACCGCCTTGACTCGGAATTTGCACCGAATGAGTTGCATCCATTACAACGGGGAATCCGAGTTCACGCATAATTATCAGCGAGCGCATATCAACAACTAAATTATGATAACCGAATGTTGTTCCGCGTTCGGTCAAAAGAATTTTTTCATTTCCGGTTGAAGCAACTTTTTCAGCAGCGTGTTTCATATCTTCCGGCGCAAGAAATTGTCCTTTTTTAATATTCACTGCTTTCCCGGTTTCACCGGCTGCAATTAACAAATCTGTTTGTCTGCATAGGAAAGCCGGAATTTGCAGAATATCAACAACTTCAGCGGCTGCTTTTGCTTCTTCTGAAGTATGAATATCAGTTACAAGCGGAAGTTTGAATTCATTTCCGATTTTTTCTAAAATTTTAAGCGCGGATTCTGTCTCTAATCCGGTAAAAGAATTTAAACTCGTGCGATTTGCTTTTTTGTAGCTTGATTTAAAAATAAAAGGAATTCCTAATTCATCAGTTATTTTTTTTATTTCGTTTGCGGTGGAAATTGTAATTTTTTCATTTTCAATTACGCAGGGTCCGGCGATCAAAACAAAAGGATTTCCGCCGCCAATCTCAATATTTTGTATTTTTACTTTTTTCATTTTAACTACCGAATAAATTTATATCGCCTGAATTTCCGCGGCGGTTTTTTCCGAATCTAACATAAGCCAAATCGGTTGCTTCTCTTCCGCGCGGAGTTCTAACTAAAAATCCTTGTTGAATTAAAAACGGTTCGTAAACTTCTTCCAAAGTTCCGGGATCTTCATTTACGGCAACAGCAAGTGTGTTTAAGCCGACAGGTCCACCGTTAAATTTTTCAATGATGGCAAGTATAATATCTTTATCCATTTCATCAAGACCGTATTCATCAACATCAAGCGCGTTCAAGGCTTTTTTTACAATTGCGAGATCAATTTTATCCTTGTTATCAAAATCTGCAAAATCGCGTGTTCTTCTTAATAATCTGTTTGCAATTCTCGGGGTTCCGCGTGATCTTTTTGCCAATTCCAATGCGGCGATATTATCAATCGGTAAATTCAAAATTCCTGAAGATCTTTTGATGATATTGCTCAGCAATTCGGCATCGTAATAATCTAATCTGAATTTAATTCCGAATCTATCACGAAGCGGCGCGGTTAATAATCCTGCGCGAGTAGTTGCGCCAACCAAAGTATAAGGCGGAAGTTTTATTTGAACGGAGCGTGCGTTTGGACCGCTATCGATCATAATATCAAGTTTGTAATCTTCCATTGCGGAATAAAGATATTCTTCAACAACGGGAGAAAGTCTATGAATTTCATCTATAAAAAGAACTGATTTTTCTTCCATGTTTGTTAAAAGTCCAGCAAGATCGCCCGGCTTTTCCAAAACAGGACCGGAAGTTACTTTGATCTTAACTCCCATTTCATTTGCAATAATATTTGCAAGAGTTGTTTTTCCTAATCCGGGAGGACCTGTCAAAAGAACATGATCCAGACTTTCATTTCTTTTTAGGGCAGCAGTAATAAAAACTTTTAAGTTATCAACAATTTTACTTTGCCCTATAAAATCATTGAATCTGACCGGACGCAAAGCATGTTCAAAAACTTTTTCCTCGTCATTAATTCCGCCGGTCGTATTGTTAGATCTTCTTTCTTTTGACATAATTTATTTTAGTTGTTTACCGCAACAACTTTCTTTTTCCAAAATACTTTAACAAATTGAAAACTTTGAACCATCGAAATCATTAATGTTAACATCATTGCGGCTGCAAAAATGGTAGTCCAAACTCCTAAACTTTTATGATAGAAGAATGCAAAACCTAAATTCCATGCACTACCGTATAAAATTACAAGATGCACAACATAAATTGGTAATGTATTTTTTCCAATATTCAAAAGAATATTCGGAACTGATCTTAAATTCATTGCAAAATATGCAAAAATTGAATTCATCACTAAAACCAAGCCTAATCTGAATATCATTAGATTTGGACCGTAATCGGCAAAGTTGCTTTCAGGATTAAAATTCTTTTGAACTGCATTTCCTAAAAAGGAAACCAGAACAAAAATAATTCCGAGTCCAAGCAATTTTCCGCTGAAAGATATTGATTTAAAAACACCCGGATTTTCTACAAGATAATTTCCTAAAGCAGCACCTGCAAGAACAAAACCGACCCAAGGGAAAATTGGAAAAAGTGAACCGTTTCCATTATAAAGATAAGCTGCAAGCGGAGCCGGTAAATGTTCGATCCAATTTACCGCATTAACCAAAGGAAAAAGTGCGAAGAATAAGAATGCTCCGGTTGGAAGTAAAATTTTTTCACGAACTTTAAATTTATCTGACAAGTACAATGTAAAGATCGTTATCAAAATTCCGAATCCGATCAAATGAAGCGCATCAACAGCAAAGAAAATTCTCCATTGACTTTCGGAAATATCTTTAAAGTAAACCAAAAACGGCGTTGGATAACGAAGCAAATATCCGATTCCAACTAAGAGTAAAAATCTCTTAATTCCTTTTATAACTCTGGGATTTTCTTTGAAAGGAAGATTATTTGATTTCAGCAAATAAGTAAAAACCGTTCCTGCGGAAAACATAAAAATCGGGGCTGTTAAACCACGCATGAAATGCCAAATTGAATAAGCCGGATAAACCGTATCTCTGAATCTATCGGCAAGTAAAGTATCAACTGTATGTCCTTGAACCATCATTAAAACTGCAAACGCACGTATCAAATCAATGAACAGAATTCTGCTCTTATTATTTTCAGGCTGCATTAAATTTTATACCTAAAATATTTAAATAGAAAATTAAAAATATGTAAAGTTTTCAAATTATAAAACAGAATAATTTTTCAAAAAGTTTAATATAATTTTATTTAAAATAAAAAAGAGAATCCGTTTTGAGGATTCTCTCTAATTTTTTCTAAAAAGATTTCATTTTCAGGCGAAGAATTAATTTTTTGGATGTTCAGCAACCCATTTATTAATATATTGAGCAATTGCCTGTGTTGAAGATCCTGGAGTAAAAAGTTCACCAACGCCCAATTGTTTCAATTGATTCAGATCATCTTCTGGAATAATTCCACCGCCGGTAAGTAAAATATCATCAACACCTTTTTGTTTCATAAGATCCAATATTTTCGGGAAAATTGTCATGTGAGCGCCTGATAAAATACTAATTCCGATTACATCAACATCTTCCTGAATTGCAGCTTCAACAATCATTTCGGGAGTTTGGCGCAATCCTGTGTAAATTACTTCCATTCCGGCATCTCTTAAAGCAGCGGCAATAACTTTTGCTCCTCTGTCGTGTCCGTCTAATCCTGCTTTAGCAACCAACACTCTTATTTTTCTATCCATAAAAAGCTCCTGAATTTTAATTTTTACTTAAGTTTTCAACTTAAGCATTTTTTATTTTAGCTAACGTAAAACTAAACTATTTTAAATTCATTTTAAAGTGAAATATTTCATTAAATTCAAATTTTGAAAATAAATTTCATTTTGATTTTAATAATATCATAAAATTAGTAAAATTTTAGTAAATACGGAAAATTTTGCAAGCTATAAAATTTCATCATTAAGCAAGAAGATATTTTTCTTTTTTTGGAAAGATTCCGAAAATTCCGCCTGTATGAACAAAAAGAATTTTACTTTCTTTTTTATTTTTCAAAAATTCATTATGAAACGCAAAAAATGCTTTTCCTGTGTAAGCAGGATCCAAAATTATTCCGGTTTGTCTAGCAAAATCTTTAATCAATTTTAATTTTTCATCAGAAATATTTTTGTATCCTTCTTCACAATAATTATTTAGAATTATTAATTGCTCTTCGTTTATTTCGCAATTTAAATTGAATTCCTTGATGCAATTTTTTGCAAGATTTAAAATTCTGCTTCTGATCTCATCTTCGCGGAAAAGAACATTAACGGCATAAATTTTTAAATTAAGTTTATGAAGTGCTGCCCCGACCAATAATCCGGCAGTTGTTCCGCTTGAACCTGCTGCTGTTAAAATTCCATCAAGATTGAAAATATCGATCTGATTTGAAATTTCATCAATAAAATTTATATAACCGAAAATTCCCAATGTTGATGAACCGCCTTCAGGAATTACGAAAACTCTTTCTCCGCGCTTTTCAAATTCAGCTTTTTCATTTTCCATTATTGAATGGACATTCATAAATTCTTTTTTATTTAAGAATTTTATTTCTGCATCTACAAATTTATCAAGGAATAAATTCCCTTCAGCTTTTGATGAATCTTTTCCCCACAAAAATAATTTTACTTTGAACCCTTTTGAAATTGCAGCAATTGCTGTTGCACGCGAATGATTTGATTGATCGCCGCCAGTTGTAAAAATCGTAGTGTAATTATTCTCCGCGGCAAATTTCAAAAGGTATTCTAATTTTCTTACTTTGTTTCCCGAAAGTTCAATTCCGGTAAAATCATCTCGCTTTATTAAGAATTTACATCCGTTAAATTCAGATTTCAAAATTGGAGTTGGTAGATTTGCCAAACTTATCTTTTTCGGAAACATTTTTCTTCCAAAATTAATTTACATTTTGCTGTAATAAATTCTTGCCTTTTCGAGATCTTCCGGAGTATCAACCGCAAGATTTTCAGATTCAGTTATTACAATTTTAATTTTGAATCCGTTTTCAAGCATTCGTAATTGTTCAAGTTTTTCAATCTGTTCAAGATCAGTTGGAGCGAGTTCGGTAAAATTTAACAGCGCTTCCCTGCGGTAAACATAAAGTCCGATATGTTTATATATATCGGCAAGTTTTAATCTTTCAGAATTTGATTTTGCATCACGGACAAATGGAATTGGCGAGCGGGAAAAATAAAGCGCGAAATTATTATAATCAAAAACCACTTTAGGAATTGATGGAGATTTTAAATCATCAACGGTAGTAATTTTTTTTGCCAATGTTGAAACATAAATACTTTTATCGAAAAGCAGCGGCTCAATTGCTTCATCAATCATTCTGCCTTGAATGAAAGGTTCATCTCCTTGAATATTAACAATGATATCAGCACGCGGCATATTGCGTGTAACAAAAGCAATTCTATCCGAACCGGTCGCAATTTCCTGCGGCGTCATTATTGATTTTCCCCCGAATGCTTTTACAGCTTCCAAAACTCTTTCATCATCAACAGCTATTATTACATCGTGCAGCAATTTTGATTTGAGTGC
This sequence comes from uncultured Melioribacteraceae bacterium, assembly GCA_965365345.1. Lineage (GTDB taxonomy): Bacteria > Bacteroidota > Ignavibacteria > Ignavibacteriales > SURF-24 > CBDUBH01. The sequence continues at coordinate 2,819 of CBDUBH010000050.1, read as the reverse complement.
GCTTTCGTATGTGTGCTGAATCATCGGTTTACCGCCAATATCGGCAAGCGGTTTTCCGGCAAGTCTTGTGGATGCATAACGCGCGGGAATAACTCCGAGTATCATTTTATTCCTTATTGAATTTCATTTATAAGATTTTACTTTTTATCTCAAAAATCCGTTTTGATTTTTCTAAATATTAATACTAATATTCTTGGCATTGAATTTCGGTCGTTATCATCAAAGTATTCTTTTATATCTAAAATTTCGAAACCGTATTTTTTCGCCGGCAGAACAAAATCAGAAATATTATGATTAAAACAATTTACGATCTGTAATCCTTCTTTAGTTTCAAATCTTGCTTTTGTGCCCGAATATTGCTTGTACGGATGAAGTTCGCCAACGTAAATAATTCCGTTTTCATTGCAGAATTTCGCTGCTTGCTGAAAAATAAAATCAAGATTTTCAATATGCTCAAGCACCAAACTGAAAGTTATAATATCAAATTTTTTATTAGTAAATTCCCAAATTTGATTTATATCAGCTTGCACAAAATTCACTTTTTCCGATTTGATCTTTTCTTTTGCAGCAGCAAGCATTTTATCAGAAAGATCAACCGCAAGGATTTCATTTGATTTTGTTAAAAGCCATTCTGTATTTTTTCCCGTTCCGCAACCGATTTCCAAACATGAATTGAATTTTAATTTGTGCAAATTATCCCTTAAAGCAAAGCCTTCAAGATCTCTTGTTTTGTTGAGATTTGAATCGTATTTATCAGCCCAAATATTATATGCTTTTTGTACATCCATAAAAATATTTTAATTAAGAATTAATTACTTTCGGCACTTTGAAAAATTCATCGTTATGATCAGGCGCATTTTTCAATGCGTCTTCACGCGAAACGCTTTTTTGCGGTTCATCTTTTCTGAAAATATTTTTATCAGGCACAGGATGTGAAAGTGGTTCCACATTTTCTGTATCAAGTTCGTTTAACTTTTCCATGTAAGTTAAAATTTGATTCATTTGAACCGTAAAATTTTCCAGTTCCGCTTCTCTGAATTTCAGTTTGGAAAGATTTGCAATATGCTCTACTTCTTTTTTTGTAACAGACATTTTTGCCCTTTAAATTTTTGATAAACGGAAATTTCCGCTGTCATTTTCATTTAAATTGATTTTTACTTTTTCAATATAAGAAATTCTTTTTTTGATTGAAGGATGACTGTAAAAAAACCACTCTACAAACGGATGCGGATTTTTATCAGACAAATTTTGATCAGTCAATTTTTCCAAAGTTGAAATAAATGCCTCAGGTTTTAAAGTTGATTTTACCGCGTATTCATCGGCCTCATATTCATATTTACGTGAGATTGCACTGCTGATCGGAGTTTGAATTAAACCGACCAACATTCCCCACAAAGTTAAAAGCGGAAGCGCGGCAATTTCCGTTATCTTAGAAAATCCGAACCATGGAATTGAGATTTTGTAAAAGGTTGCTATCAAAAATAAAGTTAAAAAACTTGAAACCGTTCCAATCAAAATATTTTTTACAATGTGCTTCTTTTTGTAATGTCCCATTTCATGAGCAATTACAGTTTCAATTTCATCCGATGAAAAATTTTCAAGTAATGTATCGCCAAGTAAAATTCTTTTTGATTTTCCAATTCCAGTAAATGCTGCGTTTGCTTTTTTAGTATTTTTACTCATGTTAAATTTGAAAACATTTTTCAATTTCATTCCCGCATCAGCTGCAAGTTTTTCAATTCTGTTTTTCATATCTTCATCTTCAAGCGGAGTTATTTTATAAAAAAGCGGAAGTATTAAAATCGGAACTATTCTTGCTAAAACTACTGAAAGCAAAAATAATATTATTGCAAAAGGAAGCCACCACAAATTTCCAAATTTGTTCATCACATAATAAAATAAAAGCAGAAGCGGTAACCCGATCACTGCGGAAATTATTGTTAATTTTAAATTTTCCCAAATCCATTTAAGAAAAGTTTGATTGGAAAGATTGTATTTATGCTCAAGGTAAAATCCTATGTAAAAATTTACCGGAGCAAAAATAACCGAGCTTGCAAATCCGGTAGAAATTACAAATAACAAAAGAACTATATAATCATTTTTTAAAATTCCATAAAATAGTTCAGCAAGTTTTTCGCTGAAACCTGACATTACAAAAATCAAAATCAATATGAAAGATACAATTCCTTTCGAAATTGAAACTGCTAATTTAATGTTACTGTATTTTTTTGATATTTTATCTTTTTCGTTCATTGAAATTTTCTTTTATAAATTAAAAAAGGCAGTTAAAATAACTGCCTTTAAAATTAAAAAATTTTATTGAATAAATTTCGTCTAAAAAATTATTATTTACTTTTTAAACTTTTTCCGTCTTCGCTTAATCTTGATGCATATTTATCAGGATCTGCCTGAGCTTTTTTCAAACATTTTTTACAGCAAACAGCATAAGTTTTTCCGTTGTGCTCAAAAGTGTGTTTATGATTTTCAAGTTCTTCGCCGCTAACCGGACAAATTTCATTCATAACTTTTTTATCTGTTTTTGCCTGAGTTTCAGCATTAACTTTTGTTTCAGATTTTTTAGTTTCATTACCTTCTTTTACAACCGTTTCTTTTTCAACAGTTTTTTCTTTAGTAACAGTTTTTTCCTGTGCAAAGCTGTAAGATCCAAAAATGAATAATGACAATACAACAACTAAAAATGATTTTCTCATTAATCCTCCTTAAAATAAGATATTGGGTTTTATTTTAATAGAATACGAAAATTTTTTATAAATAATCAAATTATTTTTATTTCGTTTTGATTTATCCAGCCGATCTTT
>CBDUBH010000049.1:0-26047 GCA_965365345.1 uncultured Melioribacteraceae bacterium | reverse complement strand
AATTAGAATTTTTATAAGGGAATTTCAAAAGTGAAATTCCCTTTTATTTTAATTCCAAGATTTGTTTTATTTTCCGTTTCAAAAATATTTTGTTTTCCATATTCATCATTCCAAAAATTTTTGTGTCATTTTCAAATTTTAATAAAGCTATATTGATTTAATAAAAATCCGGAATCACTATGAAAAAAATATTATTATTTGTTTTGATAATTTGTTCAAATCTTTTTGCTCAAAATGAATTTCAATCTTTTTTATCAAGGGTAAATTCAATTTCAGACCATATGAAGAAAACTGAAGTTGTGGATAGTTTCATGAACTATGCCCGCATAAAAGGAATTCCTTTTATTGAAAATAATACTGCAAATTTCATGTATAATGGAAATGCTACTACAAATTCTGTTAGGATTGCAGGTGATTTTAACGGCTGGGATCCGGATTTAATATTAACAAAACTTTCAGGTACTAATTTCTATTACGCCAGCAAAGATTTTGAACTTACCGCAAGATTGGATTACAAACTTGTTGTTAACGGAAATTGGATTTTGGATCCTGAAAATCCAAACAGAGTTTCCGGTGGATTTGGTCCAAATTCAGAACTCGCAATGCCTGATTATGTTCAGCCATGGGAAATTAAAGTAAGACCAAACGTTAAAATCGGTAAAACAGAAACAAAAACAATTTACAGTGATTCGATAAGAAGAAATTATCAGGTAACAATTTATTTACCGCCGGATTATGATTCAACTTCCGGAAATTATCCTACTGTTTATTTTCAAGATGGAACTGAATACATAACTTTAGGTTCATCAAAGATTGTAATTGATAATCTTTTAGACAGCAATAAAATTGAGCCTTTGATAGCAGTTTTTGTAAAACCAACTGATCGAAGCGATGAATACGCCTTCAGTAACAGAAATAAGTACAGAATGTTTTTTGTAAATGAATTGGTTCCTTTTATTGATTCCGTTTACAAAACCGAAAAAGATCCAAATCGCAGATTAGTTCTTGGAGATTCATTCGGCGGAAATATTTCAACTCTGGTCGCATATAATCATCCCGATGTTTTTGCAAATGTCGGAATTCACTCAGGCGCATTTCAGCCGAATGATTACGAAGCAAATATTTTGTTTACCGGTGAATACAAACCGATAAAAATTTATACCTTATGGGGAAGCTACGAAAGTTATTTAACAAAAAACTGGCGGGATAACATTTCAAAACTTGATGATAAAGGCTACGAATTTAAATACAAAGAATATTTTGAAGGACATAGTTGGGGATTGTGGCGCGCAACCACCGATGATATTTTAAAATATTTTTTCCCGACAAAAAATCCTACTTCAGTTGATGAAATTTCAAAAGTTACAGAATTTCGACTCGATCAAAATTATCCTAATCCTTTTAATCCAACTACAGCAATCAACTATCAACTTTCAGAGATCAGTAAAGTTGAATTAAAAGTTTTTGATATTTTGGGAAAAGAAATTTCAACACTTGTAAACGAAATACAAAATGCCGGTATTTATAAAGTAATTTTTGATGCTTCAAATCTGCCGAGCGGAATTTATTTTTATAAAATTCAGACCGATAAATTTTCCGAAACTAAAAAAATGATTTTTATCAAATAAGTTTTACAAAATCCTTGATACAACAGGTAATATTTTAGATATTTGTAAAATATTTTTAGTAATTTATAATTTGAATTAACCAAAAGATTAATTTCAAATTTTATAATTTTCTATAAGTTTTTTTGGTTAAATGATAATTTTAACATCTGTTGATCAAAATAATTTAATGAAGATAAAGTTGATTTAGTGTTGATAATTTAATTTCGGAAACTCTATGAACAAAAGTGAACATAAATTTCATATTCCGGTTCTTGGTGTTGGTTACTCGGTTGATGCTCCAGCAAAAGTCGCAAAATACGGAATTTCATCTGTAATTTCTTTAGGCGATGATACTTTGATTGAAAAGATACGTGAACATTATCTTAAAAATTTAAATAAAGAATATGTTGAAATTCCTGCAAAGGAATTTGACAGCCGCGCAAAAAGAATTACCGCATATCTTAATTTGTTAAATCAAATTGTAAAAGATCAGTTTGATTCATTGAAAAGATCTGCATTTACAGCCGGAAGCGAAATTACAAAATATTTTGAAATGCTCCCTGATTTTTCAACATTGAAAATCAAGTATAACGAAATGCTTAATTCAAACGATGAAAATTTTGTGAATAAAATTCAAAATTGGCTTCGCGAAAATATTGCTCCCGGTTCAATTGATGTAAATATCATGACAAAACTTGATAAAGTAAATTCAGGCGCAAACGGTGAAATTTTATCAGGCGAATTTAATGATGCACATTCAGCTTTACGCGGCTTTGCACAAAGCGATCTCGAAAGTTCAATAATTTTTTCCGCAGGAATGAATCCAAAATTATACAGCTATCTTGAATCTTTCAATGATTTTTATCCTGATGAAAATTGCAATTTCAAAAAGAAAATTGTTATAAAAGTAAGCGATTTCCGTTCAGCTTTGATCCAGGGAAAATTTTTAGCAAAAAAAGGTTTGTGGGTTTCTGAATACAGAATTGAATCAGGTTTGAATTGCGGCGGACACGCATTTGCAACAGATGGAATTTTACTTGGACCAATTTTAGAAGAATTTAAAAACAGAAAAGATGAGCTTTACAATTCAGTAAAAGAAATTTTTCTTAAATCTTTAAATGAAAAGAAAATTATTTTTGATGAAACTAAATTGAAATATGATGTTACGGTTCAAGGCGGAGTGGGAACTTCCAGCGAACAGGAATTTTTATTTAGAAATTACAATGTAAGTTCTGTCGGTTGGGGAAGCCCGTTTTTATTGGTTCCGGAAGTTATGAATGTTGATGAAGAAACTTTACAAAGATTGATCAATGCAAAAGAAGATGATTATTATTTAAGCAATGTTTCGCCGCTTGGCGTTTTGTTCAATAATTTACGCAATAGCGGAAAAGACATTGAGAAAATGGAAAAAGTAAAAAACGACAAACCCGGATTTGCCTGTACTAAAAAATTTCTTGTATTCAATAAAGAATTTACTGAAACTCCTGTTTGTACGGCATCAATTTCATTTTTAAGCAAAAAGATAAAAGATCTGAAAGAAAAATATTCTGATGCTAATGATTATCAAAATGAATATGATAAAGCTGTTGAAAAACTTTGCTTGTGTGAAGGATTATCGGCATCAACTTACTCTGTTCTAAATATTGAAACTCCGAAAATCAGTAAAGCAGTTGCAATATGTCCGGGACCAAATTTAGCATACTTTTCAAAAATTGCATCGCTAAAAGAAATGGTTGATCATATTTACGGAAGGATTAATTTGATCACTCATCCGGATCGCCCGAATTTTTTCATTAAAGAATTGCAACTATATATAGGATATTTCAAAAATAAAGTTGATGAAAGTTTAAGGTCTGCTTCGGCTCAGACTGATTCATTTATAAATTCATTCAGCAAAAATCTTTTACAGGGAATTGAATATTACAGAAATTTAATTCCAAATATTCTGGAAGAAAGTGATAGCGTAAAAGAAAAAATGAAAGTTCAATTGCAAGAATTTGAAGAAGCTATTTTGAAAATTGCTGCGATGAAAGTATAGGTTCAGTAATTTATTTTTAGAGGAAACAAAGGATCCCTTGCTCAAATAAAGTAAGGGATTTTTTTTTGTCATTCCTGCTTGTCCGGAATCCTTTCGTAATATCAATAGAATCTTTTAGGCACAATCAATATTTGTTTGTTTTTTTAATAAAATAACAAAAATCAAAAAATATTCTGGACAAGCCGGAATGACAACACAGCTTTTATCCCTCACTACAAATTAAAATTTAAAATTTATTTTTCAGTGTAAATTGTTCGTAGAATGCCTTCGGCATAAATTTTCATTATACATTTATCTCATCCTTTAATTACACCGATAGGTTTAAGTTTAACTACTTTGCGTGTAATTCCTGCGTTGTGCATAACATCAACAACATTCGAAACATCTTTGTACGCTTCGGGCATTTCCTCTGCAATTGTTTTCATTCCCTGAGCCTGAATTGTAATTCCCTTTTTTGCAAGTTCGGCAACAATGTTTCTGCCCTTTGCGTTTTTCAAAGCCTGATGCCTGCTTTGAACTCTTCCGGCGCCATGACATGAACTTCCAAAAGTTTCTTCCATTGCTCTTTCAGTTCCAACCGCAACAAAAGAATATCTGCCCATATCGCCCGGAATTAAAACCGGCTGACCGACATTTTTATATCGTAAAGGAATTTTTTCGCTTCCCGGAGCAAATGCCCGCGTAGCACCTTTTCTGTGAACGCAAACTTTTTTCTTTTTGCCGTCAATTGAATGCTCTTCAATTTTAGCGATGTTATGACAAACATCATAAACCAATTTGAAATTCAGATCCGCTTCGGACATGTTAAAAGTCTGCATAAAACTTTTTTTCGCTAGATTCATAATTACCTGTCTGTTGCTCCAAGCGAAATTTGCAGCCGCTTGCATAGCTCCTAAATAATCCTGTCCTTCCTGCGATCTTATTGGTGCGCAAGCTAATTGTTTATCAGGCAAATTGAAATTATATTTGCTTTCCGCTTTAACTAAAACTTTCAAATAATCATCACAAACTTGATAACCGAATCCGCGGGAACCGGTATGAATTAAAACTACAATTTGATTTTTGAAAAGTCCGAATGCCGAAGCGGTTTTTTCATCATAAACCTCTTCTACAAAATCAATTTCCAAAAAATGATTACCCGAGCCCAATGTTCCTGCCTGATCCAATCCTCGTTCAATTGCTTTTTCGCTTACTGCATTTGGATCTGCATCTTTTAACTTTCCATTCTCCTCAGTAAAATCAGCATCTTCTTGATTTCCGAATCCATTTTCAATTGCCCAATGAGAACCTTTTTCCAAAAGTTTTTTCAGATCCTTTACGGAAAGTTTTTTGATTGCTCCGCTGGCACCAACTCCTGTTGGAACATTTTTGAAAAGATTTTCAACAAGTTTTGTTATTCTTTTTGAAGCGGAATTAAATTCAAGTGAAGTTGCTGCCAAACGGACTCCGCAATTAATATCATATCCAACACCGCCGGGAGAAACTACTCCCTCATTCAGATCAGTTGCCGCAACTCCGCCAATCGGGAATCCGTAGCCCCAATGAATATCAGGCATTGCCAAACTGTATTTTTGAATTCCCGGCAAATGCGCAACATTAACAACCTGTTTTATAGCCTCACCATTACTTAGATCCGAATCCAGCATTTCCCTTGAAATATAAATTCTTCCCGGAACGCGCATATTTCCCTGCTTCGGAATTTCCCAAAGCTGATCAGAAATTTTATTAAGTTGAATTCCGTTAACAATCATTTTTTTACCTATTAAATATCAAAGACGATTTTTGTTGAATAAATTCCTTTTACATTTTCAATTTTCATTTGATGAAATGTTACGGCTTTTATCTCTTCTTTTAAATTATGTTTTGCCGGATTAAATTCTTCACCAAAAATTTCTGCGCTGAATTCAATCTCATCTTTTTTATTTATATTGATTTTATTGGCTGAAATGCAGATCCACTTTTGTGTATGAAAATAATAATTAATTTCGCTTAGCAGATTTACTAAAATTTCTTCAAAAGAATTTTCTTTTAATGAAATTATTTTTGTTGAACTTTCAGAGAGTGAACTTGGATTTTCAGAATTTTCAACTTCTTCTACAATTGCTTCACGAAATGCCAATACTGAATTTAAAAGTAATTCTTCAATTGTGTTTCCATAAATTACAACGGCAATATCCGCAATATGATCTATGAATTTATATTTTTCCAATATCGTTTTCTAAATTATTTTTATAAACCTAACACGTATTTCTAATATAAAAAAAAGATTCCGGACAAGCCGGAATGACAGTAAAGTTAATTACTCTAAATTATTTTAATTTTACAATATAAAATTATTTACTATTGAAATATTGTGAACGTGTTATATCGGTTTATTTCACTCATAAAATTCTTTTGATGATAATTTTTCTTTCCACAAATCCTCTAAAATTTTCAGTTCTTTTTTGTAATCAATATTTGCATCATCTTTCTTTTTCAAAATATCAATGATTTCGAATGATAATTTTTCCATTCCGTATTTTTTAAAATCATTTTGTAATTCTTTTACTTTATGATTTCCTAATTTTAATTCAAACTGAATCCGGTTAATCATGCCTTTAACATTCACGCTTGAACCGATAAATATTTTTCCGTTTTCCTTGCATTCAATTTTATAAATTCCCATCTCGGGACCGTTCATTAAATATTCTTTCTTTGCTTCTTTCTTTTTATCCATTTTTTTATCGCCTGATTTCTTAACTGACTTTTCACTTTGAACAAAATTTATATCCGATAAGGTGAAATTGTCCGAAAGTTTATAAATTCCTTTTTTGCGTGTTAAAATATTTTCGTCAATTAAATATCTTCTTAATGAAACAAAATCCTCATTGTATCTTTTCAGGATATCGTCAATTTCTTTTTCGTCATAAGATCTATCATGTGAAAATTCTTTTGCAATTTCTTCAAGTATTATTGATCTTTTTTTATATTGAACCGGAATTTTCAAAAGTTTTCCGCGTCTCATAAAAGATGAAATGACTTTTTGACGGTACTTTAAAATTCTTTTTTCCTGTTCCGAAATATCCGGAGTGTGATTCTCTACAAAATCAATTAATCGTAATTTCAGGATTTCCGGATTTACTTCATAAAGCGCGTAATATTGTTCGTACCTTTTTGAAACAACTCCGGCAGTTTCCAATTTTTTCAAATGAAATGAAATTGTTGATTCAGCCAAATTCAGCCGTTTGGCAATTTCCTGCACAAATTGCGCTTTTGAAATTAAAGTATTTAAAATTGAAAGACGGGTTTCGTCTGCAATTGATTTTAATATTTCTGCATTCATAATTTTAATTCGATTATTATCGAATTAAAATTATGAAAGTTTTTTTAAAAATGCAATCTAATTCGATATTCATCGAATTAGATTTTTATGCATATTTAAATTGAAAGTACGGAATGTTTTTATGTAGATTCTAATTTGATCTGAATGTAAAGTTTTTTGCAAGTTCTTTATTAAAATGATCTTCATATAAAGACTTGTATTTTCCGAATAGATTTTGAGGAACTTCTTTTCCATTTACCACAAGTGATTCCGGCTTTAATACAACATCAAAATCTTCATCATTTTCATTTATTAAGTTATCTTTTACTAATTCTTTTTTCATTAGTTTTACAAATTCAGCGATCTTATTTATTTCAGTTAAATCAACTTTTGGAATTGGCGGAATATTTATTTTTATTTTGTTTTCAATGCTGGGTATTTTTGATAAATCTTCATTCAAATTATTCAAATGAATTTTTAATTTATGTTTTTCTAGGTCAAGATCTTTTAAATTTTCTTCCAATTCTTTTAGATCTTTTTGAAGCTCCTTATCAAGCTCAAACTTATTTTCGTCCAAATCCTTTTTCAGTTTCTCTATTTCTTTTTTGAATTCATCTTTATCAAAATTAATTTCGATATCGATATCTTTCAAATTTTTTCGCAACTGTTCCATACTTTCTGAAAGTCCTTTCATATCAATATCAATCTTAATTTCCTTATCAAAATGATTAAATGAAATTTCTTTAAGTTCATCAAAAATAATTTCTTCATTTTTTTTGATCTCATTTTCTGAAAGTTTTTTACCGTTTCTTTCAGCAGATTTTATTTTGTCATTTTCGAATAGAACTTTCCAGTCATTATTTTCGCTATCTGTAAAAATAAAAACTTTTTCGTTTTCGCTGATTTTGTTTTTAATATTTTCTTTGGAAGATGAGCAGCCGGCAGCGGCAATTATCATCATTGTCAATATTGCAAAAGCGATAAAATATTTAAACACAAGATCGATTCTTAATGTTGCGGATTTCATTTTTCGTCCTCCGGTTTATAATGTTTTCTTATAATAGGACGAATGAATTTTAAAATAGTTCAAAAGTGGAGTTTAACCTTTTTATGAAAAATAAGATTTCTCACTTCGTTTCGAAATGACACAGCAAAAGATTTCTTACAACGTTTTTGTAGATTCTAAAATTTATTTTTTAATTCATTAGGAAGTTTGCCAGATTCCTGATCTCGATTTAATCGGTACGGAATTACAAAATCTTTATAATGATTTTTTAATCTTTGAATCTTTCCATCTTTGAATCTTTTTTATTTCAATTTTTCTTTGAAAACTTTTTTAAACTTTTCCAGTTTCGGCGTTATAACAAAACTGCAATATCCTTGATTTGGATTATTTTCATAGTAATCTTGATGATATTTTTCTGCTTCATAAAATTCTTTAAGCGGAGAAATTTCCGTAACAATGGGATCTTTCCAGATCTTTTCTTCATTCAATTTTGATTTGTAAAATTCCGCTTTTTGTTTTTGTTCATCTCTATTATAAAAAATAACCGAGCGATATTGCGTTCCAACATCAGCGCCTTGTCTGTTTAATGTAGTAGGATCATGAGTTTTAAAAAATATTTCCAGAATTTCATCGTATGAAATTTCGTTTGGATCAAATTTTACCTGCACAACTTCCGCATGTCCTGTTGCGCCCGAGCAAACTTGTTCATAGGTCGGATTTTTTCTTGCGCCACCGGAATATCCTGAAATTACTGAGTGAACTCCTTTTACATTTTCAAAGATTGCTTCGGTACACCAAAAACATCCGCCGCCCAAAGTCGCAATTTCTAATTTTGAATCATCAATCATTTTTGAATTTCCTTTCGATTGGCTGTAGGCATTTTCATTTTTGCAGCCGGAAAAAACGAGCAAAATAATTATAAAAATTACAGGGAAATATTTCATTTTTATTCTTTTAAAATGGATATGTTTAAATAACAACAACTAGCAAATAATAATTTCATTTTATGAAGATCATTTTTTTGGTTTTCATAAAAGCGCCTATCTTCATTGAATAATAATATACTCCGCTTGCAAGATCCGTATTTTCAAAAGAAAGAGTAATTTCGTGAATTCCTTTTTGTTTAAATCCTTCATCAAGCGTTAAAATTTTATTGCCCATTGAATTATGAAATTCCAAAAGTATGTAATCATCTTTAGGCAAACTGAATTTTATTGAAGTTAAAATATTCACCGGATTAGGACGATTTTGATACACTACAATTTCTTCATCCTGATTTTTTATTTGAACAGGTTGCTCCAATTTTTCAGAATATTCTTTTAAAACATCAATAACATCAGTATTATCAAGGTCAAATCCGTAACCATCTGAATTTTGAACATCTTTATGAAGGAAATGCCAAACAAGCGCGGATCTGTTTTTTGTTGTAAAAAGAGTGTTAAGCCAATCTTTATAAACCCCGGATTTTGAATTATTTTTAATTCCAAATTCACCCAGCAAAACCGGTTTGCCGATCTTCTCCGCAATTTGATGATGATCCGTTATCCATGCTTTTGCCGCTTCGGTAGAAAGTCCCCAGCCTTCCGGATACAAATGATATGAGCCAAAATCTATATTCGGCAATTTCAAGTTTTCAAAATAGCTTGTGCCTTTGTATCCGTTTAGTAAAAATTTTCTTTCAGGATTATGCTGTTCAAAATCCGGATATCTATCTTTCAAAAAATCAAAACCGATTTCGCCTGTTGTTATCAAGTGGTTTCTATCTTTAGTACGAATAAAATTTGACATTTCATCATACCAATTTAGAACAACGCGATAATTTTCTTTAGGAATTTCCGCTTCATTCATAAGTTCAAAAGCAAAAATTGTTGCATCATCTTTATACTGAACTGAATTATATGAATTTGTTCTGTTTAATATCTTTTCAATATATTTTTTGTACCAGTTTTTTATTTCATCATTTAAAAAGAAATCATCTTCGTTAAATTTTCCGAATCTTTTATGCAAATATTTTTGCGCCCATTTTATATATTGCGGAACTCCGCCGAAATCCGCCCAATAATTAGCAAGCGGAATTATCAATTTAATATTATTTTCACGCGCTTTATGAAGAACATAATCAAGCGCTTCCAAAGCAGTTTCATTGTATTTATCGGGTTCAAATCTTATAGCAATTTTATTTTCCGGTGAATCTGATTCATAAAATCCCCACGTCCTGATCACTTTTGCGCCGATATTTACGGCAGCGCGCATAACTTCATCAACAATATGATTATTGCCTTTTGCTGCTTCGCTCTGCAAATAGTATGCATTAAAGCCGATGAAATTGAATTCATTTCCGCGGAATGTAAATTTGTTATCAATAACGGAAATGAAATCTTCACGGGAAATTAATTTCTTGTTTATGATTTTCATCCGGAATAAAAAGATATTTTTTGTTTTATGTAACTTTCTTTTTAAAAAGATCGAATTGCTGAAAAAGAATTCCTGAAATTATCAGGATCAACCCGATCACTGCAGAAAGTGTAATTTGTTCATTTAAGATAAAATAAATAAATAAAAGTGAAATGAAAGGCGAAAGATAAGCCAGCGTTGAAGTTTTTGCGTTGTTTGTGCTTAACGAAAGTGCCTGAAGCCAAAAGAAAAATGTTATTCCCATTTCAAAAATGCCTATGTATGCGGCTCCTAAAAGATAATTGTAATTAGAAATTCTGAAAGTATCAAAAAGTAAAATGTAAATTCCGGTAAAAACTGTTCCGCTTAAAAATGCATAGAAAAGTTTAATTGAAATTTCTCTTTTGTCTTTTAAATTTATTATCCAGTATGCGCCCCAGATTATTGAACTTCCTGCAGCAAGTGAAACTCCAAGCGGATTTTGAAATTCAAAACCGAAAATATTTCCGCGCGTTGCTATTACAGTTACGCCTGTAAATGCAATGACTAAGCCGATCAATGTGCTTAATTTTAATTTTTCTTTTAAGAAAATCGCCGACATTATTGCGATCATAATCGGCCATGTGTAATTTAGCGGCTGCGCTTCGTATGCGGGCAAAAGTGAATATGCCTTGAACAAAACCAAATAATAAAGAAAAGGATTTATAAATCCGAGTAAAATATTATTTCGAATATTTTCTGTTGTAAAATTTGAAAAAAGATTTTTCTTCGTTCTGTAAATTGCAATTGCAAAAAGGATAATTGTACTTGCAAGCGATGAATAAAAAAGAAGTTGGGCAAAATTCATTCCCTGCAAAGTCAATTTAAATGCTGTTGCAACTGTTGACCAGCAAATTACAGCAAGTAAAGCATATATTGTTGAACGAAGATTCATTCTCAATACCAAAATTTTTTGTTAGTTAGTAATATAAATTTTAAAAATATTATTTACTTAAAAATATTTTAAAGTTGCAAAAAATCGTTTTTGAAATGTTATAAACTTTTATTTGTTTTAAAAATTCAATTTGATATTTTTTATGAAAAAGGATTCTCGCATGAATATTTTGGCACAAGATAATTTTTCCGTTACACAAATAATTCAATTGATGCTTGCTCCGGCGGTTATGATAAATGCATGCGGTTTGCTTTTACTCGGCATCAATAATAAATATTCAATTGTTGTAAACCGGATTAGATTATTGAATGAAGAAAAACGAAAATTAACACACCGCGCGGGCGATAAAAATTTTTCTTATGAAGAAAATGTTCGTCTGGAAAGTATTGCGCAGCAGCTTGTAAGACTTGTATTCAGAGTGAAACTCGTACGTAACTGCGTTTTATGCTACACAAGTGCAATTGCGCTTTTTGTTCTGACTTCGCTTTTGATAGGAACTGAATTTTATTTTCAGACATTAAGTTTACGCGGAATTGTAATTTCATCTTTTTTACTTGGAATGATAATGGTTTTTGTCGGAGTGGGATTTGCATTTTTTGAAACGAAAAAAGGTTTCGATATTGTTCAATTTGAAGTAAAGGCAGATGAGTAAAAGAAATATTATTCAGGAAGAAGAATTTTTAAAGCCGGAAAATATGCTTCTGCTCTATTCACGCGGGGCTTTTCCAATGGCTGATAATTTCGGAAGAATTAATTGGTATCTTCCTGAAATTCGAACAATCATTCCTTTGGATAATTTTAATTTTCCGCGCTCTCTTCGTAAGTTCATGGAAAAATCAAATTTCGAATACAGATTTGATTCTGATTATTTATCAGTAATAAAAAATTGCGCTAACCGTGATTCAACATGGATCTCGGAAAGATTGGTACAAGCTTACAAAAGTTTGTATGAAATGGGAAATCTGCACACAGTTGAAATATGGCTTAACGGTGAAATTGTCGGCGGACTCTACGGAATCAGTTACCGCGGAGCGTTTTTCGGTGAATCAATGTTTTCAAAAGTTTCGCAGGCATCCAAAGCAGCATTGATAAAATTGATTGAAAGATTAAATGAAAGAAATTTTGTTTTGCTTGATGTTCAATATCAAACAGATCATTTAAGTATGTTCGGCGCAAAGGAAATTGCTTTTAAAGAATTTGATAAATTGTTGAGCAAATCGTACCGATTGGATTGTAAATTTATTTAAAATAAAAAAACGGAAAAATTCCGTATTTAATTGTTTTCAGTATTTCTTTTTTGGATTTTAATTACCTAAAAAATTTGATAAAAATGTTTTAGATTGAATCTGACAACACCGCGCTTATAGCGCACCCCCTTTTTTAAGGGGGAATTTAATAAAAGTTTTCAGCGATCAGTAATCAGTTTTTTAATGTCAGTTTTCAGTCGTCAGTTAAAATTTGATCTTTACTTTTAATAAAATGTATAATTCTATTTTTTAATAATCTTTGAATCTTTCAATCTTTGAATCTTTTAATCTTTGAATCTTCTTACATTCTAAATTCTAATTTTCTAAATAATCACCAGCTTCCGCTTGCGCCGCCGCCGCCGAAAGAACCGCCGCCACCGGAAAATCCTCCGAAACCTCCACCTGAACTTCCACCGCCAAATCCGCCGAAACCTCCTCGTGATCCAAATCCGCCGCCGCCAAATCCACCCGGGAAAAACACCACGCCGCGTCTTCTGCCGAATAAACTCATGAATAAAATCATCATAATTATAAAGAAAATTATTCCGCCGAATTTATCGTCTTTATCGGAATCTTTTTTTCTTTTTATTTTATATTCGCCTACTGTTGCTGCTTTTATTGCATCAATTCCGGCTTTTACTCCTGCATAAAAATTATTATTTCTGAAATGCGGACGGACTTCATTTCTCAAAATTGAATTTGAAACAGCATCAGGCAAAGCGCCTTCTAAACCGTAACCTACTTCAATACGCATTTTCTGATCTTTTTTTACCACAAGAAAAAGAATTCCGTTATTATTTTCTTTTGTGCCGATCTTGTTTTTTGTAGCAAATTCATGAGTATAATATTCAATTGGATAACCATCAAGTGATGAGATCATTGCAAAAACAATTTGCGTTGAAGTGCTGTCAAAAAAAGTTCGCAATTCCCTGTTCAAACTTTGAATTTCGGTTGGCGATAATGTATTTGTAAAATCGTTTGCCCATTGGGTAACTTTTGGAATTTCCGGTTGAGCAAACGATCTTAAACTAAAAAACAGTAAAAATAAAAACAAATATTTCACAAAAATTTTCATAATTAAAATTCAACTCTCGGTGCTGTTTCCGCATTTGGAGTAGTAGCTCTGAAATACGGCTTTTCGTTAAACCCGAAAATTCCCGCAAACATTGCAGCAGGAAATCTTTTAACAGTTGTGTTATAATCCTGAACCGCATTATTAAAAGTTCTTCTTTCAACAGTGATCCTGTTTTCAGTGCCTTCTAATTGTGCCTGAAGCTGCAAAAAGTTTTCGTTCGCTTTTAATTCAGGATAATTTTCAACTGTTACGAGCAATCTCGAAAGCGCGCCCGATAAATTTGCCTGTGCATTTTGAAATCTCTCAAAAGCCTGCGGATCATTTAACAATTCAGGAGTTGCGCGTATTTGACTAACGCTGGCGCGGGCTTCGGTAACTTGAGTTAAAACTTCCTTTTCAAAATTTGCATAACCTTTTACAGTGTTTACAAGATTCGGAATCAGATCGGCTCTGCGTTGGTACTGATTTTCAACTTGGCTCCAGGTTTGATTTACCTGTTCATTTTTTGTAACCAAACCGTTATAAACGCCTAATCCCCAAAAAAACAAAATCAGAACTATAACGCCTATAACTCCAGCAACACCGCACCCAATCATAGTACCTTTAGTAGCCATACTATTTTCTCCAAATAAGTCTGAAAATAAATAAGTTCAAATAATTCAAAAACATAAATATTAAAATTACATTCAATGTAAAAATTTAAATCTTTAATATTTTTTATAAACTAATCTAATAAATAGAAAGGGATTTTTCCAATTGTTTTAAAAAAGAAATTTTTTCCGGAAAGTGTTTAAAATGGTTTTAAATGAATGATCATATCTTCAAATTATATTAAGGTTTTTCAAAACCGTAATTATTCTGAAGATAATTTAAAGATTCATTTCTGATATTTTGATTTTTCTCATCCACAATTTTTTCTGCGTTTTGTAAATTGCCGCGATGAAATCTTAAAAAAAGTGATGCAAAAACAATTCCGTCAAATTCCCTTTCGTTTATAAATGAATTTGCTGAAAGATAAGCCATTGCGGCGTTCCATGAAAATGAGATCAATCCCTGTAAATATTTTCCTGCGTAAATTTGTCCTGCGCCTGGCAAAATAAAAGATAATATTTTCGCTTTTGTCTTT
The DNA here is from genome assembly GCA_965365345.1 of uncultured Melioribacteraceae bacterium. GTDB lineage: Bacteria > Bacteroidota > Ignavibacteria > Ignavibacteriales > SURF-24 > CBDUBH01. The sequence continues at coordinate 11,319 of CBDUBH010000049.1, read as the reverse complement.
GAATATTTTTCATTGGAAACTGAATCCGTAAATTCTGCTAAGAATTTTGCGCCCTCATTTTCATTTTCAATTTTTCTAAATTCTAATGAAGCTTTTTTCCATTCATCATTAAAAATAAAACTCCAGCCGCGCCAATAAATCAATTCATCTTTTTTATTTATGAATTTTGAATCATTATTCAATTTTTCAATTATAGCAAATGAATTTGAAATTGTTCCGCGTAAAATATTGCATTTTATCAATTGAATTTGAGCATCATAATATTCATTTTCATTTTTGGAATTCAATGATGCGAGAGAAAAATATTTTATCGCTTCATCAAGTTTTGCTCCGCCAAAGTAAGATTCCGCAATTCTGAAATTTGCTTTGTATGAAAATTCTTTCTGATCATCAAAAAATATCAATCTTTTATATTCTGTAATTGCGTTGAAAAAATCTTTCTTATAAAAAAGATCTTCTGCAATTTTGAATTGATCGTTCAAATTTTGCGCAAAAGAAATTCCGCAAAGTAAAATCAAAATGAGAAATATTTTATTTACAAAATTCATAATCGGGTGAAAAATAATTATTGTTTTTCAGAAAAATATTTAGATCGGAATTTAGTGAAACATCGATTTTCGCATTATAAATATTGGCTGATGCGGCGCTTCCGTAAATATTACCCGCATAAAATAAGGCTGCCATGCTTCCCCAAAACCAGCCGCGGAATTTATGATCCGCCTTAAAATTATCATAAGAAATGTAAGCCAGAATTCCGTTCAGTAAAAAAGCCGTAATTCCATCGCCGTAATCTTTCGCGTAAATTTTTCCCGCGCCCGGTAGAATTGTTGAAAGCAAAGCGGCTTTTGTTTTGCTTTTATAATTTGGTTCTTTCTTTCGTTTATAAAAATTTTTAATTAAAGTTATTTCATCTTCATCAAATGAATTTATGAAAATATTTTCATTGGGCAGATTTGAATTTTCTTCTGCTAAATATGAAAGATAAAACAATTTAGCTGAGATATTTTTTAATTCATCAAAATGTAATTTGTTATATAAATTTTGCAGATCATCAAATTTATTATTTATGAATTTCAGTTTAAGGAATTCGAACTTCGCCTCATCCGAAAAATTTGAATTGCTGAATAATTCTTCAAATCCAGTTTCCCCAGCATCAAAATTTTTCATTCTTGAATTTGCCAAAGCGATCTTAAATTTTATCGTATCATTTTTTTGATGAGATAAAAACCTTTGATATTCATTTACGGCACGCAAATAATCAGCTTGACAAAAAAGATGATCAGCAAATTTTAAAATATTTTCTTTTGAGTAAATATTAATTGAATTATTTTCCTGCGAAAATATTTTGCATGAAAATGCCAACAAAAGAATAAATATTTTAACTAAAAGATTTTTCATCAATCAAGTTTTAATGAGTTTGATTTTATTGATTTTTTTTGAAGCAGATAATTTTCAACGGGATCGTAAAATCTTCCGCTTTTGTGAATTGTATATTTTGTTTTGTAAAGATTTGCATCGCGCGTGAAACGATCAGTAAACATTAACATTCCCTGAAAGAAATTTGTTTTGCCTGCTGCTTCTACAAAAAATTGCGAGCAAGTCGGGTGAAATGGACAATTATCGCCATCGTGATCAGAGATCAAAAATTTATAAATATCTTTTGCAAAACTCAATTTGGAATTTGATGAGGCTTGATTTACGGAATTTTCATTTTTCACATAAGAAATTTTTTGCGGCTGCCACTGAGTAAAATCAGTTTGCGCAAACGAAATTCCGGTTAATAAAATCAATATGATCGTGATGTTTTTCATTTTTTTAATGTACAAGGAAAAATGGAGAATGTAAAATTAAAAAGGATAGTTGTTTTCACAAAAAACATTTCACAGATTTAACTTTGCATATTTTTCTTAAAAGTTATTGTTTTATATATGCAATATTCTGTCCAGCCAACAGCTTCATCAAGTCCTTTAATAAATGCTCTTTTTTCTTCTAAGCTTTTGAATGTGTAATTTTTAACATTTAAACTTAATTCGTCATCTGATAAAGATTCATTTCTAAATAATTTAATTACTTGTTCTTTCCCAAAAATTACATTCACTTTATATTTCATTTTTGAAACCTTTGTTCATAATGATATTCCAGAAATTCTTTTGAAGGTAAAAATCTATCCGGCAAAATAATGGATTGATTATCATATTTTAACAATAAATCTTTCACTGAATTTTCATTTTCAAATTCGTTCAGAACTTTTGATACTTTAACTTTATAATCAGGTGTAATAGTTATAAATCCTTTTTCAAAAGCTCTATCATGTAAATTATTTAAACAAATTCCATTGTGGGGATTTAATTTGTTTGTTTTATCCTTTGCCCATGGTTTAATGTGTCCGGCTACTAAAAAATCAGGGATCGAAATTCCTGTGATGCAACATTTCAAATTATAAGAAGATAAAATTGTTGCGCGAAAAAAACTTTGGTTCACTCTTTGTTTAACAATTGCATCACGTTCTAAACCATCAGGAAATTTAACTTCTTCTAGATTTATTTCTGATGTTTCTTCAATTGGTTTATTCGCAAGTTGAGAAATCAAAATTGCACTTTCAAGGAATATACAAAAAAAAACTAAATGTTAAATTGTGGAAAAGTTTAGAATAACATTTAGTTTTAAATAAAAAAAATAAATAATCCGTTTTGCATAATTTTGTTTATAAAAAGATTTCTAAAAGGAATTTTAAGAATTTCAAAAAATCTTTCAAATAAATTTTTACAATTATGCAAAACGGATTATTTAATCATAATATTATTAACAATTACATTGCTTGAGTATTTAATTGTGTATCGGCAATATCAGTCAATAATTGATCTGTTTGTTTTTCCTGTTTTTTAATTTCAAGTAGATGTTTCAAGCATTCCTCTTCTCCCAATACTTTTGCGAAAGCAGCCAAAGTTCCGTATGAAGCTATTTCATAGTGCTCAACTTTTTGTGATGAAGCAATAATTCCCGCATCACGAACGGCGCCGGGTTTTGTTTCTTGTAATATACTGTTGCCTTCATCTATCAAACCTTGCATTGCTTCACATTTTTTTGCTTGAGGTTTTTTACCAAGCGCTTTAAAGCAAGCCTCAATTTTTTTAATTTGATCTTCTGTTTGTGAAATGTGAGTTGCAATCGCATTTTTCAATTTTTCTGATGTAGCATTTTTTTGCATTTTAGGCAATGCTTTGGTCAGCGCTTTTTCTGCCCAATAAATATCCTTTAAACCATCTTCAAAAAGATCTTTTAGTTCTTTTGCTGCTCCTTTTTTAGCAGGAGTTTTTTTTGTTGCCATATTTTTTGCAGCCGGTTTGCTTACGGGAGATTTTTTAGAAGTTGATTTTGAAACTGTTTTTTTTGCCGGAGCTTTTTTTACTGCAGCCATTTCGACCCTTCCTTTTTTATTTGGAATAATAAACATTCATAAAATTTAAATTAAAAATTTTTTAGTTAGATGAAAGCGATAATTAATTATAACATTTGATTATTAAGGATGTTCAAGGATTTCAGAAAAAACTTCGGTTGGAATATTTTTGATAATTGAATGTAAGATAGATATCGGAGCTTTTACGGAAATTATCTTAAATCAATTAAAATTGATTATATAAAAACAACATGTTAAAACTAAGTTCTAATTCTATATAAAACTAAAGCCGTCTGATTTCCCCATTCAATCGGGACAAGAATGACGGCTTTTAAGAGTAAGATCAAGATTATAAGTAAGAACTAGATAATAATTAAGATTAAGAGTAAGATTATGAGTAAGAAAAATTGAACACTGAGATCGCCGCGCTTCGCCATGCCTTCGGCAGGCGTGCTCGCAATGACATTTTTTGTTCATTCAATTATTAAATCTTTTCATCTTTGAATCATTATATCTTTTCATCTTTATATCTTTGAATCTTTTTATTTTAACAACATTCTCGAAATTACGATCTTCTGAATTTCGCTTGTGCCCTCGTAAATTTCGGTAATTTTTGCATCGCGTAAATATCTTTCAACTTTGTATTCGCGAACGTAACCGTAACCGCCGTGAACCTGAATTGCTTCAAGTGCGCACTCAACGGCAATTTTTGATGAATACAATTTTGCCATCGCTGCTTCTTTAACATAATTTTTGTGCGCATCTTTTAAAGCTGCGGCTTGCAAAGTCAAAAGTTTTGCAGCTTCAACTTTTACAGCCATATCTGCAAGTTTAAATTGAATTGCCTGTAAATCGGCGATCACGCTGCCGAATGCTTTTCTTTCTTTCGAATATTTTATTGAAGCTTCCAACGAGGCTTCGGCAATTCCAATCGCTTGAGACGCAATTCCGATCCTTCCGCCGTTCAAAGTATCCATCGCAAAATTAAATCCTTTTCCTTCTTCGCCAACTAAATTTTCTTTCGGTATTCTGCAATTTTCAAAAGTGAGCGAACAAGTATCTGAACTTCTAATTCCGAGTTTATCTTCTTTTACGCCATGACCAAATCCCGGAGTTCCTTTTTCAACAAGAAAAGTTGAAATTCCTTTATGACCTTTTGATTTGTCGGTTGTTGCCATCACAATAAAATAATCTGCGGTGGTTCCGTTTGTGATCCAGTTTTTCATTCCGTTAAGAACATAATAATCGCCGTCTTTATCAGCGGTTGTGTGCTGTTTTGTTGCATCGCTTCCGGCTTCAGGCTCTGAAAGTGCAAACGCGCCAAGCTTTTCTCCGGATGCAAGCGGAATCAAATATTTTTGTTTGATATGTTCCGATGCATATTTTTCCAATCCGTAAGTTACAAGCGAATTGTTGACAGACATAATTACGCCGACACTTGCATCAACTTTGGAAATTTCGATCATCGCCAAAACATAGCTTACCGCGTCCATTCCTGCGCCGCCGTATTCCGGCGAGATCATAATTCCCATAAATCCAAGCTCGCCGAGTTTTTTTACAATTTCGCCTGGGAAAATTCCGTTTTTGTCGCGTTCGATTGCGGTTGGTGCAATTTCAGTTTCGGCAAATTCACGTGCGGTTTGTTGGATCATTAATTGATCTTCAGTAAAATCAAAATTCATTAAGCGCTCCCTCGTTTTTTAATAATATAACTTTTAGAAAGTTTTATATCAAGTTGAATGTAAAATTAAAAGTTGAAAAGATTTGAAGAATAAAGAAGTTTACCGCAAAGATGCAAAGCAGAGTTAAATAAAAAAAAGGATATTAAATTATTTAGATTTTTCGAGATATTTTTAATTATAATTCGAAATTAGATATTTCCTAATTACTTTACATTTTCTTTTGAAACCTAATCAAATTCATTTTTGTTAGAAATTAAAACCGGAAAAGTTAATTCCATTTTTTAATAAGATATTTATTCATATTTTTGAAATTGCATTTTATGATAATTTATTTTTGCTAACTGAATTTATATGACTGAAATAAAAGATAAGAAAACAGATTTAAAAGGATTGGATTTAGAGGAATTGAAAAATTATTTCGTTGAAATTGGCGAGCCGAAATTCCGCGGTGAGCAATTATTCAACTGGATGTATAATCATCTATCATTTGATTTTAACGAAGTGAAAAATTTCTCTAAAGACTTGCGTCAAAAATTATCGGAAAGAAGTTCAATAAAATCTTTGGAATTTGTAACTTCGGAAGATTCTCCTTCAACCGGAACTAAAAAATATCTATTTAAAACTCACGATAATAAAAAAATTGAATCGGTTGTAATTCCCGATAAAGAGCGCGCAACGCTTTGTATATCTACGCAAGTCGGGTGTCCGCTTGACTGCAAATTTTGCGCAACGGGAGTTATGGGGTACAAAAGAAATTTAACCACGGGCGAAGTTGTTGATCAATATTTGCTTGCGGCAAAGGATTTCGGGAAAGAAAATATTACAAATATTGTTTATATGGGAATGGGCGAGCCGCTTCTAAATTTCAAAACAACTTTGAAATCGCTTGCGATATTTACCGATGAACTTACAAAAGGTGTTAGCCGGAACAGAATTACAATTTCAACTGCGGGAATTGCACCGAAAATAATCGAGCTTGCTGATTCCGGAATTCGCGTAAAGCTTGCGCTTTCGCTTCACTCCTGTTTTGAAGACATTCGCAGCAAAATTATGCCGATCAATAATAAATATTCTCTAGCTGAAACAATTTCCGCATTAAAATATTACGCGCAAAAAACCAAAACGCGAATCACATTTGAATATACAATGCTCAAAGGAATTAATGACCGCGAAGAAGATATAAAAGCATTGACAAAATTGTGTAAGCAAATTCCTTCAAAAATTAATATAATTCCTTTTAACAGCATTGCACACATGAATCCCGATGACGAAATTTCAGCATCGTTAATTCCAACTCCGCTAAATGAAATTCATGAGTTTGCGCAAAAATTGCGAGATAGAGAAATAACAGTTATGATCCGCGAAACTCAAGGTGATGATATTGCAGCCGCATGCGGACAGCTTGCGGTAAAAGCAGGTTAAATTTTAGAATTTTAGGATGTAAGAATTGAGAAGGTTAGAAAATTAAAATAAATAAAAAATCCCTCAGACTAAATTCAGTTGAGGGATTTTTATTTTAAGATTATCCGGGTTATTTCACTAATATCATTTTCTTAGTTTCAATAAAATTTTCAGTTTGTATTTTATAGAAATAAATTCCGCTGCTTAAACTTGATGCGTCAAAATTAACTTTGTAAAAACCTTCTATTTGATTTTCATCTACCAAAGTGGAAACTTCTTTACCTAACATATCATAAACTTTCATATTTACTTTGCCGGATTCCGAAAGTTGATAACTAATAGAAGTAGTTGGATTAAACGGATTAGGATAATTTTGATTTAATGAAAATTGTTTTACGCTAATATTGTTTTGATCTACTGATGTTGTAGGTTCACCGATAATTTCAGAAATTAAGTTAACAAGCAGATCTTTACCAGCTTGTAAATAGCTTGAAACTCCTCCGCCAATTCCCCACATATAATATTTCCCTTCACGGGCAACGATTGCAAAATCCCTAAAGCTGTTATTCATATATGCATAAATCTGAGCCGTATCAGCAATGAAATCTTTATAAATAACTTTGTGATAGTACGAAAACTCTAAAATTTGAATTGTTGAATCTAAACCGATTTGAATTGCATTCGGCTGATTTAAGAATTTCTGATCAAAATTTGAAATGTAAATTAACGAATCAATTCCTGTCATTGCATTTGAATCTTTTAATGAAATGTTATAATAATTATAAGTATTTGCACCTCCATAGCCCATTCCTAAAATCGGAATATTCGCCGAGTTAATTTTCATTGCAAAAGTAGAATCCAACGAATTATTATAATCAATTATTATTAATTTATATTTTGAAAAATCCGTTACTCCAATACTGTCATTAGGAATCAATTGTGTTTTGTAACTAAATTTTGTCATTAAAGAATCAAATACTAAACCATTTGTAGTATTGCTCCAACTTGCATGGACAAAAGCAATATCCTGCGCATTTAATTTATTTTGAATGAATAATGACAAAATTAAAATTGCCATTATTTTTATGTATGTAAATTTTGTTCTCATATGTTTCCTTTATTTCTTTGTTAAATAAAATTTTAATTAAAATATTCTTTTTTTTTCAGGACTGAATGAATGCTCCATTTGCTATTTTACCAAAATCATTTTTTTAGTTTGAATAAATTTTTCCGTTTTAATTTTGTACAGGTAAATTCCTGATGAAAGATTTGATGCATTAAAATTTATTTTATAATTTCCCGCAGATTGAATTTCATTAACTAAAGTTTTAACTTCTCTTCCTAAAATATCAAAGACCTTTAACTCAACTTGGCTGACCGCTGAAAGCTGATAGCTGATTACTGTACTTGGATTAAAAGGATTAGGATAATTTTGTTCTAATGAAAATTGTTTGGGAAGACTTGAATTTTCAGTTAAACCGGTTGTTGTTTGAATTGAAAATAAAGAATCATTTATGTCATAAATTGTTGAATCAGCAGAACTGGAAATTTTAATTAAGCAACTATCAGAATTTACTTCGGGAACTTGCCAGCCGTAATTTGTAAATGCAGAATGTAATTGTTTAGCAATTGAATTCCAGGATTTACCGGCATTAATTGAATAATCTAAATTTACTTCTGCAACTTCAGATTTTTTATCCCATGTAATAAAATATGTTTCTCCCGGAGTTAAAGTTACACTTTCACTTGGATCAAATAATTGAATTAATGCATCGAGAATTCCGTATTGAGATTGCGCAGATAAATTTCCGCCTGTTAAATTAATTTTATTTTCATTTTCAACAACCGCGTGGATATTTCCATTCACCCAATAATTATCAGTTAAATCAACTGTTACATAAAAATATTTTGTTCCTGCAATTAATTGTTCATTCAAATTTGTAAAAGTTATTTCTTGATTTGGAGTTACGGCATACAAATTTGTGCCAATTGAATCTGCCCACATATAACTATTTTCATTCGCTGAATAAAGTCTGAAAGGTTTTCCTTCCAAACCTGAAAAATCGCCTGTAAGCTTTACGGTAATTTCATTTAAAATTTCATTACCTGAATTTGATGAAATTGAAAATTGTCCTATCACCCAATTGATTGCAGGAATTGAACCATAGTGAGTTTGATTATAACTTAACGGAAAACTTCCTCCATTTGTAAAAGTTACTTCTTCAAAATTTAATCCTGAATTATATCTTGCTACAGCAAAGTTTGAGTTTTCTCCAGAGAGCATTGAATAGCCCGACAATATAAGTTTCCCATCTTTCTGTATTGCTAAACCATAAGCTTTCGAATAGTTATTTACGCTAAATTTTGTATAATTCACGCCGCCAAATCCAAATGAATTATCCAAACTTCCATCTGAATTGTATCTTGCAATCATAAAGGAAGGATAACCTAATCCACCGGCAACAACAATTTTTCCATCAGGTTGAATTAAAACTTCTTCTGCTCCGGGAGAACTTAATGAATCCGGAATTAATCCCATTGCCTTTCCATCAGTTCCAAAGTTATTATCCATTGATCCATCTTCGTTAAATCTTAACAAAACTACATCTGTTGTAACCCCTTGCTTATAATATTGGCCTGCTGCAATTATCTTTCCGTCTGGTTGAATTGCAATTGCATTTAGAAAATCATTTAGCCCATCACCGCTTTTTATAGATTTGATTTCAAATCCTTGATGATTAAATGTTTGATCAAGTGATCCATCAACATCCAATCTTACCACTATAAAATCAAGATCACTTGCAGGTGAAGTTGCAACTTCTGTATATCCTCCAATTACGATTTTATCATCCGGCTGAATTTTAACATCTGCAGGAATGGTTCCATTTAATTCTTCTACAAAATATTTTCCATTATCTCCAAAAGTTAAGTCCAAAGTCCCATTTTGATTTAATCTTACCACAGAAATTCTTTTCGGTACATTTTGTTCCGTGCTTGTCGATTCACCAACTAAAATAATTCTTCCATCTGATTGCAACGCGATTCCTGTGGCGATATCCTGCCAAGCCAGATTAATTGCTGCAACTCCGCCGTATCCAAAAAATGAATCCAAACTCCCATCCTGACTATATCTTACTGCGATAAAATCTTCATCATTTTTCCCACCTGGAACATTCACAATAGAAAATCCGCAAATCAATATTTTTCCGTCAGGCTGAATTAAAACATCCAATGCTTTATCAAATACGTATTTATTAATTTGATTGGGAATTATATCTGCTACTTTTGTAAAAACCAATCCGTTATTGCCAAATGAATTATCCAAAGTTCCGTCATTGTTTAATCTTGCAATAGCTACATCAAAATTTCCGTTTACATTTGCATCAGTAATATAATGTCCCGCTAATACTATTTTTCCATCGGGTTGTATTGCAACGGCTTCAAAAGCATCAGCTTCATTGTTTCCGTTATCAAAAATATTGAATCCTGAATTGTTAAAAGTTTGATCCAAAAACCCCGCTTGCGCAAATGCTATATTGCTTGTAAAAAATAGCATAGAGATAAGTATACATTGAAATTTTAGAGTAAAGTGATTTGTAAAAAATTGATTCATAATCCTCTCCGGAAATATTTTTTATTTTAACTACTCTAATAATCGGAGATTCCTTTTCTTTTTGAAGTGATTTGAATGATCTTTTTTGAATATTTTTAGAAAATTTTCAATAACTTCAAAATAATCCCGAATTATAAATAATTAGTTTTGAGCAAGTAAGAGATTTCTATTATGTATTTGAAAAACAATAACCTTCAACTAATAATTTTCCATTGTAAATTGATCTTTATAAATCGTAAATTTAATGTTCATATTTTAATTCTTTTTAATTTTTCATTTTTAATTTTTAATTGATTATGGCTTGGATCTATTTAATTATAGCTGCTGTTTTTGAAATTTCATGGGCTGTTGGGTTAAAATATTCTGATGGACTTTCAAAACTTTATCCTTCAATATTTACCGTAATTGCAATGCTTTTGAGTTTTGTATTTTTAGCGCAAGCTACAAAATATTTACCGATAGGAACTGCTTATGCAATTTGGACCGGAATCGGCGCAGTAGGAACTGCAGTTTACGGAATGATGTTTTTCGGTGAATCCAAAGAAGTTGCACGAATTGTTTGTATTTTGCTGATCGTTTCCGGAGTAATCGGATTAAAATTTCTTTCACCAAAACTTTAACAGATACCATTAATCATGAAAAAACTTTCCCACGATGAAATTTCGATTAACAGAAGCACTCTGGAAAATTTGCATCTTGTAAATAAACTTCCTGTTTATGTGGTGCTTGATAATATCAGAAGTAATTATAATGTGGGTTCTATTTTCAGAACTTCCGATGGCGCTATGATCGAAAAACTTTATTTAACGGGTTACACTCCGCATCCGCCGAAAAAAGAAATTCTTAAAACCGCGCTTGGTTCGACTGAAAGTGTTGCTTGGGAATATGCAAAAGATCCGGTTGAAATTGTAAAAGAATTGAAATCAAAAGGAATAAAAATCTGCGCGCTTGAACAGACAAGCAAAAGTGAAATTTATTATAATGTTACTCCGCAAAATTTTCCGTTGTGCTTAATTGTAGGCAATGAAATTACGGGAGTTAATCAGGAATTAATTGATCTTTGCGATTTTTCAATTGAAATTCCGCAATACGGAATTAAGCAAAGTTTAAATGTTGCGGTTGCTTATGGAATTTCAATTTTTGAGCTGCGAAAAATTTACGATTCAAAGATAAAGTAAATTTATTTGAAAATAATATTTTCATCAGATCTATTTTTAAAAAATTGA
>CBDUBH010000048.1:0-26348 GCA_965365345.1 uncultured Melioribacteraceae bacterium | reverse complement strand
CAGCACGGCAAAGAAAAGGATTTTCATTAAGAATAAGTAAACAATTAATAAAAGAACCAATTTATTTTGCTTCGGTGATGTTAAGACTCGGTGAAGTCGATGCTCTAATTAGCGGAACAACAACTTATTATCATCAAACTATAAGACCCGCTTTGCAGGTTGTTGGAGTTAAAGAAGGATTCAAAGTTGTTTCAGGTATTTACATTATCATTACAAAAAATGATGTTTTCTTTTTTGCTGATACTACCGTTAACATCAATCCAACTGCAGAAGAGCTTGCAGAAATTGCAATTTCCACAGCTGATACCGTAACAAGATTTGATATTGAACCGCGCGTTGCTATGCTTTCTTTCAGTAATTTCGGCAGTGTGGTTTCACTTGAAACTCTTAAAGTAAAAAAAGCCGTTGAGATTGTTAAGAGAATTCGTCCTGATATTATAATTGATGGCGAAATGCAAGCCGATACTGCGGTGGTTTCTTCCATTTTGGAAAATGAATTTCCGTTCAGTGATTTGAAAAGTAAAGCAAACGTACTGGTTTTCCCTGATCTTAATTCCGGAAACATTGCTTATAAATTGATGGCACGGATCGGTGAAGCAAGCGTAATTGGTCCGGTTTTAACCGGAATGAAAAAACCTGTTCATGTGTTGCAAAAAAATGCGTCAGTTGATGATATAATTAACATGGCTGCAATTGCTGTTGTGGAAGCTGATTATAATTCAAACAGTAAATAATTTTTGAACCGGAATGAATTTAAAATTCCGTGGTCAATTAAGTAAATTCATTTTTCTTTGTAAAAGCTGCAAAATTTTATTAAACTTAAAGTTATATTAAAATTTTGCAGCTCTAATTAAATTTAAAGAAGTAAGCGGTGATTCATAAAATAATTTTCCTGTTGGCAAGTATTTTTGTCTTTTTTGCTGGGACTTTTATCTACGGAGTTGCCGTTAATTCGTATAATAATGAGATCGCGGAATTTTTAAATGAAACTAAAGATTTTGATAGATCCAAAGTAACTTTAGAAATTAAAAAAAAGAATTACAGATTAACAGTTTATTATAATGATAAACCTTTAAAATCTTATAAAGCAGTTTTCGGAAGAAGCAGCACAATTGCCGGAATCCTCGGTAACAATAAAACGGTTCCAAACGGAACTTATAAGATTTCAAAAATTGATACATCTTCGGTTTACAAGAAATTCTTTAAATTAAATTATCCGGGCATTAAAGATCTAGCTGATCTTTTTGAAAACAATCATATTACAAAAGAAGAATATGAATATTTAGTTTCAAACGAAAATCCGGAAAAAGTTTTAGAACAAAAATTCTCTGAAATAAATATCGGGCTGCAGGGAACGGGCAATATGGATTTTATACTTAATAATTTTCCCGTCGTGTTCAACTGGACCAACGGTTCCATTGCCGTAAGCAATAAAGCGATTGATGAAATTTATCTTTTAATAGAAGAAGGAACAAAAATTGTCGTTAAAAATTAATACTGATTCATCTTTAATTAAAGCATTCGTTTTTGCAATGTTTATTTCAATGATTTTTATTTCATGCGATAGAAAAGAGAACGGAACGCCCGAAACCGGAGTTGTTAAGGATACAACTGTACAAATGAATGAAAATCTTATAATGCAAAAAGTTCAGGAACAGGTAAAAGGTAAATTGGAATTTTTTGAAAAAGGAAATTTTACCGAAGCAAATAACAAAACAGGTTATATAGCCGGAACTGAATTTGATTCCGGAAATACAATTGGAATAAAAATTTCATATTTTGAACCTGCTGCAAATTCGGTCGAAAAAAAGTTTGAAACCCCCCTTTTGGAAGGCTCTTTTACTTCTGCAATTGTAAAAAAGATAAACTTACAAGGAATTCAACAAGATCTTTTATATTTAAATACAGGTGCTTATTTCATAGGTTCAGGTGGCGGAGAAGTTTACGCTTACGTTTTTGATTTCAATGAAAATAAAACTTATTACGCTCATTTTATCAGCGTACCAAAATTACCGGTTTCGCTTTATATTTCACCCGAGACCAATGAACAGACCGCAATAAAGGATTTTCTTTTTTCCGAATTTAAAAAGGATTATCCTGATATAAAGCTTGTTAAGAAAGATCATAAACTTGAAGAAGTTTTCTAAATGTTCGTAAAGATGTTTAAATTTTTCTTGCCGGTAAAATTTATTTCGCTTTTTTTTATTATTTCTTTTTCGGGATTATTTGCACAATCCCAAAAATTTGAAGTGGAGAAAATAAATTTTGAAGGAAATCAAAATATTTCTTCATCGGAATTAAGCGGAATTATAGCCACGCAGGAATCACCCGGCTGGTTTTTAAAGACCCTGAACAAAATATACAGTAAAATTGGCAGGGAACCCGTTTATTTTGATTCTACCTTAATTCCTATCGATATCAGAGCGCTTGATAGTTATTATAAAGATAACGGCTATTTCGAGATCAAAGTTAAAGCCGATTATAAAATTATTAAGGAAAAAGAAGAAGCCGAGATCACTTACCGGATAAATGAAGGTCCGCAATTTCAAATTTCCGGATTTGCGGTTTCCGGCTTAAATGATCTGCAGGGAAAAATTGCACAGGATGTTAACAATATTATTAATGATGTAGATTCTACCAAATATTTTACCAGAAATTTCATTGATACTAAACGCCAGCAGATTTTATCACGGCTTCTAAACCGCGGATTTATGACCGCATCATCAGCAGAAAGAAATGTTTATATCGATTCACTTACAAATACTGTTGATGTTCAGATCGCTTTTCAGAAGGGAAAAAGATACAGATTTGGCGAAATAAGAATTTCAAAATCAGGTCCCGGAAAAGAAAATGTTGATGATTCACTTATCAAAAAAATATCGGATCTTAAACCCGGTGAATATTACAGTTTTGATGAGATCAGAAGATCACAAGTTCGTTTGGTTAGATCAAATCTTTTTACTTCTGTTCTTGTTAATACCGTAACCGGAGATACTGTGCAAAACGTTGTACCTGTCGAAATTACAGGTGATATAGGGCATATGAATGAATTGGCTCCGGAGGTTATTCTGAACAATCAAGCAAGCGCATTCAATGTGGGACTTGGAGCCTCATATACAAGAAAGAATTTTCTGGGAAATGCAAGAAATCTTTCCGTTAGAAGTACGTTTGCAATTCAGGATGTTTTTAATGTAGATTACACCAAAGTTGCAAATTTTCTTGCTCCTGAAGATACTTCCATTTTGGGATATTTTGATAATAGAATTACATTGAATCAGCCTTATACTTTTAACAGAAGAATTTTTACAACGCTTGATGGCTATTACACTATCAACAAACAAAAAGAATATAAAAGCACGATCTGGGGATCAAAGATAAGTTTCGATTTTGAAATGCCGCCCGAACTTTATGTAACTTCGCTTGTAGCTTATTATAATCTTGAAAGATCAAGATACGATTTTCAAAGCGATTACATCCGCAGATTGCTTAGGAACAGGGGAGTTGAGCCGGTCCAAATTGAAGAACTTGTTGAAATTTTGCGTCCTTCAAGTAACCGGAATTATTTTACGCAATCAATAATCGGTGTGGATATTTCAGCTAATAAAGTTAACGATCTTATATTTCCATCGTCAGGTTATACATTAGGATTGAATATTGAAGAAGCAAATTCGCTGCCGTACTTAATTTCACAAACAGGAATCATTGATCTTAAAACAAGAGCACAGTTTTACCGCACACTTTTGAATTTTACATGGTTCCCGAATATTTATGATTCAAAAGTTTCAACAATTGGAGTAAAATTCAAATCAGGTTACGTTCAAACATATAAAGGATCTATAACCGAAATTCCACTTAACAAAAGATTTACGGTCGGTGGCAGTAACTCGGTTCGCGGTTGGCGTACAAGGGAACTTGTTCCGCTTGACGGAAATGTTGATCTTGAAAATTTTTCAAATGAAGATATTATTCTGTTTATAGAAAATCAGCTTTTAATAGGCGGAACTTTCATGATGGAAGGCTCGGTTGAAAGCAGGAACAGACTTTTTGATTCATTCGGAAGCGCGGTTTTTGTTGATTTCGGGAATGCTTGGAATGGTTACGAAAGATTCAGATTTGATGAAATTGCCGTTGCCGCCGGATTCGGATTCAGATATTACAGCGATTTTGCTCCGATTAGATTCGATATAGGATTTAAAGCCTATGATCCCCGCGATAGAAAAAATTTCTTTCAAAAGATTGAACATACTCCTTTTTTCCGGAATGTTGAATTTCACATCGGGTTAGGCGAAGCATTTTGATTTATTGGTAAGATCAAAATAACAAAATCCTATAAAAGAATTTCTTATTAAGTTTTTAGTTATAAATTTGATATTGAAGTCTTGTTATTTCGTTTTTTTTTTTACTTTGTAAGAAGCAAAATATATTCCGGAAAAATACTTTTTTGCTGTTTTTAACATTCTGTCATTTCTTTTATCAATATAGAATTTTTAATAGATTTGAGATCTGTCCTCTTGTAATACGGCTTTTGAAGGTAATTAATAAAGAAAAGCTCGTTTATCTAAATAAAATCATTATTAAATGATTATCAATTTTCCATATTCCCGGAAATGCCGGATTATTATTTATTAATTTTCTAAGGAAGTTGAAAATGCCAAACAGGTTAAAAACATTATTCTTCTTTTCAATCATTGCTTTTACCTTTCTCAAAGCTCAAACTGAAGAACCAAAACAATTAATTGGTGTTAATTTTGAAGATACGCTTTCGGTAAGTGGATCATTATATATTCCTTACAGTGAAAATGATGAGCTTTTTCTATTTGCTAAAAAGCAATATTATTATAATTCTTCGACTAATCAAATTAACTTAGTTCAATATAGAAATAATAATATAATAAGTGAAGCGAAGAAAGAATTAATTTCTGCAGATGGATTGATCCATAATTTAAATGCGGTTGTTACAAAAGAAAATATAACTGTGATTAGCTATTACTTAAATAATACATTGTATGTTGATAGAATTGATACGGTATTGTTCAGAATACTAAGGTTGAATAATAGTTCAAAAATTGAAAACGCTTCCGGCGGAAGAATGTTTTATTCAAAAGAAAAAGATTCAGTTTATTTGACTTATAGTAAAATTTATAATAATGAACCTTCCGGAGTTTATTACCGAAGATTAAATTCTTTAGGATACGGCTTTAATATTGAAACTGAAGTCATTGATTCACAATTAAATTCAGCTAAAAATCCTTCTCTTATAATTACTGAAAAAAATTGGCTGATCGCTTTTGAAAATCAGAATAATAATATTGCGCTTATAAAAAGTGAGGACGGAATTAATTGGTCAGATCCGGTCGAAATCACAAAATCGGAATTGATTGAAAAAAATCCCCAAATGATAATTGATTCTTTGGGAAAATTAATGATCGTTTATGAAATTGAAAAACCTCATCCTTCAAGTGAAGTTTCTCAAACAGATATAGCTTTCATAGCATCTGAAGATGAAGGTGAAACCTGGAATGATCCAAAAGATCTGACAACATATTATGGAAATGATAAAGATCTAAGCATCGTAAAAACCAATTACAAAACCGGAGTTTCGTTTTTATCAAACAGAATGCAGACTAACAATAAAATTTATAAACCTTGGTACGGAACTTTAGATAAGATCAAAGATACATTCGAAGCACCTTATCTTTTCAAATATACTTTCGAAATCGACAGCATCAATAATAAATTTAATATTACCGCTTACGCAGATGATAATGATTTGGAATCGGTTTATTTAAGCTATTCAAAAAATTATGTTGGTACTAATTTAGTTTTAATGCAAGATGACGGAAATGCAGAAAACGGAGATGCTGTTGCGGGAGATAAAATTTTCAGCATAATAATTCCGCGCGATATAAAAGAATTTGATGTTTTTGATTTTTCATTTGTTCTAACGGATTTATCAGGCGATACGGTGAAATATCCCGGTGAAAGATCGGTCTATATTCCTTACAAAAATAAGTCATATTTTATTGATGTAAACAATATAAAATTTCCGGTTTCCATTAACGGTTATTTTGCAAGTATGCGTAATGAAGATGGCACTTCAGGTGCAACTTACGAAGGACAAAATTTGATATTCAGTGGCGGATTTTATTTAAGCGGTGTGACCAATGGAAAGGTATGGACAAATGCTGTAGCTCCGGCAGATTTAGTTGAAGATTATCTGCCCGGAAAGTTTAACGGAATTCAAGATGATCCACGAAATAATATTTATGTTGTAAGTGCTGATGACGAACCATTCGGAGAAAACTGGAGATTTTGGACAAAAGCAGTTGAACTCGGTGCGGATTTTTACGATGGTGATAAAGATGGAATTTATGATCCTGTAGATAAAAACAATAACGGCATTTGGGATCCTGATGAAGATAAGCCGGTAATTTTAGGAAATGTGACAACATGGAATGTTTTCAATGATTCAAAACCTTCTTCGCTAAGACGATTTTCTGACGTATCACCACAAGGAATTGAAATTCAGAGAACAGTATTTGCTTCAAGAGGATCAAATTATGAAGCAATGAAAAATATGTTCTTTATAAAATACAAAATTATCAATACAGGTTTCGTTGCAGAAAAATTGGATTCAGTTTATTTCGGTGCTTGGCAAGATCCGGATCTTGGCGATCCATCAAATGATTTTTTAGCAACTGATACTTTATTGAACTCTGTTATAACTTATGATTCTGAAAATGATGAAGAATTTGGGACAAATCCTCCAGCTCTTTTCACTACATTATTGCAAGGACCGGCAGAATTTATTGAAGATGAAACTTTTACAGATAACAATAATAACGGAATATTTGATTTAGGAGTTGATACTCCCTTAGATACTGCATTTTATTTTGATCAAAGTGATTTTAGTAAAAAAGAAATTATCGGAGCAATAAATATTTCTCCAAGTTCATCAACTAAATTTTTTCCCGGTGGACCAACAATGCCTGTTCCGGAAAGTTATCAAGTTAGAAACCTTATGTTGGGATATAATGAAAATGGTGAGTTAATTGATCCTTGTACTTTTCAATACGGCAAGGTTGAGGGAGTTAATTGTTCAAGCGTAAATCCGAGATTCATATTTTCCGGTGATCCTGTAACAAATATTGGCTGGCTTGATACTACAGCAATAGATATAAGAAATATGTTAAACGTTGGTCCGTTCACATTAGAGAAAGATAAACCGGTTGAATTGATCGTTGCTTATGTAGCAGGAAGAGGAAGTGATAACTTAAATTCAATAACATTAGCAAGAGAATACGTAAAAGAAGCTTTTAATGTTTACCAAAATAACTTTACGAATCTTCCTACAAGCGTGGGAAGTGATAAAAATATAACTCCAAAGGAATTTGTTCTAAATCAAAATTATCCGAATCCATTTAATCCAAGTACTGCAATTACTTATCAACTTTCAGCACAAAGTAAAGTTGAGTTAAAAGTTTTTGATATTTTGGGAAGAGAAGTTTCAACATTGGTAAACGAAATTCAGAATGCCGGAAGTTATAAAGTAAACTTTAATGCAAGCAAACTTTCATCGGGAATTTACATTTATCAAATAAAAGCAGATAATTTCATTCAGTCAAAGAAAATGATGTTGGTGAAATAATACCGAAGGCATCCTGAGGAGAAGTTAAGAAAGTATGAAGACAGAATATTAGAATTTTGTCATTCCCGCAAGTCCCGATTAAATCGGGACGCGTAGGGAATCTTTTAAAAATAAAAATTCTGAAATCTGATTGCTGAACGCTGAAAGATTAAAATAGCCGTTATTCCGGCTTGTCCGGAATCAGACGGCTTTTTTTAATTTTGATCTAAACTACTAGGAAATAACTCCTAAAAAGCTGCAAATCTATGAACCTTTAGGTCTTTGAATTTTTCAATCTTTCTAATCTTTTTAATTATTAATTGATAAGCTTGTTAAATTTGAGTAATTTTGTAAATTCATTTTTTGAATAATAAGGTAATAAAATGATCTCAAGTATGACCGGATTCGGAAAAGGTTCGGCTTTTCATAACGGAACAACCGCTGAAGTCGAAATCAAAAGCGTAAACAGCAGATTTCTGGAAATTTCATTAAAGCTCCCGAAAAATTTACAAAACAAAGAATACGATGTTCGTGAACTTATCCGGAAAAAGATAAACCGCGGAAAAATTACTTTGATCGTACAATTGAAAAAGGACGAAACCGAAGCCGGAAAAATTCATCTGAATGAAGAAAATCTTTCTTCAGCTTTAGGATTTCTAAAAGAACTGAAGAAAAAATCTAAAGTAAAAGATGATATTTCTTTGAATCATATTCTTATGTTCAGGGATATTTTCTTTGCCGAAGAAACAGATGAATCAGAAGAGGAATTTAAACTTATTCAAAAATCAATTAACGAAGCTTTGAATAATTTAAATGAAATGCGCAAAAGGGAAGGCGAGGAGCTTTCCATTGATCTTAATAAGCGTATTAAAAATATCGAGAAGACCGTTGATAAAATTGAAGAAGCAAGCAAAATTGATGTTAAAGAATATTTTGAAAAAGTTAAAGAACGCGCAAAACAAATGCTCGGTGAAATTTCTGCTTATAACGAAAGAATTGAACTTGAACTTGCCTTATTAATTGATAAATCAGATGTTACGGAAGAATGTGTAAGATTGCGTAGTCATACAAAATTCTTTCTTGATGCTTTGAAAAATGAAAATGAAGTAGGAAGAAAATTAAATTTTCTTTGCCAGGAAATAAATCGCGAAGCTAATACGATAGGAAGTAAATCCTTATCAAGTGAAATTTCGCACAGCACTGTATTTATAAAAGAAGAATTGGAAAAAATTCGCGAACAAGTACAGAATATTGAGTAAGAATGTAAGAATTAAATCTTAATCTTAATCTTAATCTTGATCTTGATCATACTCTTAATTACTAATGGTTTACATTTTATAAATAAGATTATGTTAAATTCTGATAACAGATAACTGAAAACTAATTACTGACGACCGAAAACTAATTACTGACGACCGAAAACTAATTTATGACCTTAACAGATAAAAAAGGCAGCATCATTGTAGTTTCAGCGCCAAGCGGAGCCGGAAAAACTACGATCGTAAAAAATATTTTGAATGTTTTTCCTGATATTAAATTTTCCGTTAGCGCAACAACACGCAAAAAACGTGTAAATGAAACGCACGGAGTTGAATATTTTTTCTTGTCACAAGATGAATTCTTAAAGAAAATAGAGAAAAATGAATTCGTTGAATGGGAAAAAGTTTATGATTATTATTACGGAACGCTTAAAAGTTTTATAGAAGATTCAATAAATTCAGGTACCTCTGTTTTATTGGAGCTGGAAGTTAAAGGCGCATTAAATATTAAAAAGCTTTTTCCGGAATCAGTTTTGATCTATATTATGCCGCCGAGTTTTGAGGAACTGAAGAACCGTTTGATAAACAGAAAGACCGAAACTGAGGAGGATCTGGAAAAAAGACTTAAAAGAGCCGAAATGGAGTTAAATCTTAAAGATAATTTTGATTATATTGTTATAAATAATAAATTAGAAAATGCAATTAGCGAAGTAAAAGAAATAGTAAAAAAATATATAAATAAGGAGACGATTTAATGGGAGTACAACCTGTAGATTTGAGATCATTGGATGAAAAAGTATCCAATACTTACGAAGGGGTTATTGTTGCTGCAAAACAAGCTAAAAGATATAATGATGATTATCGTTTAGAATATAATGCGCTTATTAGCACGGTTTCTCCAAGGGGAGAAGAAGAAAATGATGAGGTAAATCCTGATCAGGCAAGAATTGCAAAAGAATTGGATACAAGAGAAAAACCGCATGTCCGCGCCTTAAATGAGGTGATTCAGGGACAAGTTGAATATCGTTTCAAATAAAATTCCGGCAGGCAATAAAATTGAATTTCTTTAACGGAAAAAAAATCATAGTCGGTATTACAGGTGGAATAGCCGCTTACAAATCATGCTTTCTGGTTAGGGAATTGATAAAACTTGGTGCGGAAGTAAGGGTTATTATGACCCCTTCCGCAATTGAATTTGTTACTCCGCTCACTCTTTCCGTACTTTCAGGTAATGAAGTTATTGTTAATATTTTTCCGGCATCGCAAAAAAATGGCATTAACCATAGCACGTGGCATATCGAATATGGTATCTGGGCTGACCTGATGATAATTGCTCCGGCTACTACAAATACAATTGCAAAAATAGTTTCCGGCATAAATGATAACGCGTTAACAACGGTGGTTTCGGCACTTCGTGCTCCGCTTTTGGTTGCTCCCGCAGCTGATATGGATATGTATAACAATAAAATTGCCCGTGAAAATTTCAAAAAACTCGAAGAATTTACGGGAGCACAAATCATTGAAGCTGAATCCGGCTCTTTAGCAAGCGGATTATCCGGAATAGGAAGAATGGCTGAAATTGATAAGATTATTGAAGCAGCTGAATCTGTTTTGACCGGTTATCAAAAAGACCTTAAAGGCAAAAAAATATTGGTTACTGCCGGTCCTACTTTTGAAGACATTGATCCTGTCCGTTTTATTGGAAACAGATCATCAGGTAAAATGGGATTCGAAATTGCCAAAGCGGCATTTCTTCGCGGCGCTGATGTTACATTGATTACAGGACCTTCATCCGAAAAATGTTATCCCGAAATAAAAAAAATAAACATACGTTCTGCCGCTGAAATGAAAGATGCAGTAGATAAATATTTGATTGAAAATGAAATTCTGATAATGTCGGCAGCAGTAGCGGATTATAAGCCGGCAAATTACGCTGATAAAAAGATCAAAAAGGAAGAGGGAATTTCTTCAATCCAATTATCTAAAACTACTGATATTTTATCCTCTGTCAAAAAAGAAAATAAAAAGATAATCGGATTTGCGCTTGAAACAGATAATGAACTTAATAATGCAAAAAAGAAAATGTCTGAAAAAAAATTAGATATGATCGTTTTGAACTCATTGCGTGAAGAAGGTTCAGGATTTGAATTTGATACCAATAAAATTACGATCATAAAAAAAGAAGGGGAGAAAAAAGATTTTCCACTTCAAAGCAAATTTCAGACAGCAAATAAAATCCTTTCCGAAATTTTAACACTTTTTTAAATTGAATAAAAATTTAATAGATTTAATAATAGAAGAACTCAAACACCAAAAAGAGATTTTTGGCGATGAACTGTTCACCGAAATAAAACTCCCGGATGTTGAATTATTAGTTAAAAATAATTCAATCGTGGGAGCACGTCCGGAGCACGCAAAAAATTTGCCGGATAAGGAGGAAAAAGTGAGGGAGCATAAAGAGAAAAAAGGAGAGATCTGTTGTGATGCAAAAGATCTAACCGAGCTTGAAAAATGTATGCATGATTGCCACGAATGTCCTTTGCAGGAAACAAGAACTAACCTTGTTTTCGGAAAAGGAGATCCGAATGCGGACGTAATGATAATCGGTGAGGCTCCCGGAGCCGAAGAGGATAAAAAGGGTGAACCTTTTGTTGGTAGAGCCGGGCAACTTTTAACCGATATTCTTAAAGCAATTAATTTTTCAAGAGAAGAAATTTATATAACAAATATTGTTAAATGCAGACCTCCCGGAAACAGAAACCCTTCACCCGAAGAAATGGAAATTTGTCTTCCTTATCTTAAAGAACAGATTAAAATGATCAAACCTAAAGTTATATTGTGCTTAGGTTTAGTATCCGCAGCAGGAGTTTTGAATTTGCGTCAGGCATTAGGTAAGATGCGCGGAAACGTTTACGAACTCGGCGATGCAAAAGTTATGGTAACATATCATCCCGCAGCACTTTTAAGAAATCCGGGATGGAAAAAAGATACCTGGGAAGATGTTCAAAAATTCAGAAAACTTTACGATGATATTATCGGTAACAAGAAATGAAAATGAAATATTACAATGGCAAAAAATAAAAAAAATCAAATAGATTCTGTTGATAAATTACAAGCTGCATCAGTAATGCCTCCGGCTGCTCCCGAAGTGGAAATGTCAGTGCTGGGAGCAATGATGATCGAAAAAGAAGCAGTCCCAAAGGGAATTGAACTTCTTACTCCCGAAGCTTTTTACAAAAAAGAGCATCGTCTTATTTTCGAAGCTATCCAGGCATTATTCGAAGCAAACGAACCGGTTGATACAGTAACTTTATATGAAGAATTAAAAAGAGCAGGAAATGTCGAAAGTGCCGGGGGAGCAGTTTATTTAAGTAAACTTTCCCAGGCAATTTCATCAGCGGCAAATGTAGAATATCATGCAAAGATAATTCTTGAAAAGCACATCTTAAGAAGTCTGATCACTGCTTCAAATGAAATTGCCGCAATGGCGTATGAAGGATCTGAAGATGCATTCGATCTGCTTGATGAAGCTGAAAGAAAAATATTTCAAATTACCGAAGAGCATCTGAAAAAGACTTATTCCCATATGGATAAAGCCGTCCGTGAAGCTATGGAATACATTGAACTTATTCATTCTAAAAAGAATAAGAATGTTGCTGTTCCTACCGGCTATTATAATTTGGATGAAATGCTTGGCGGATTTCAAAAATCAGATCTTATAATTTTAGCGGCACGTCCTTCTATGGGTAAAACCGCTTTTGCGCTTTCGCTTGCCAGAAATGCCGCAATAGATCATAAAATTCCGGTGGCAGTTTTCAGTCTTGAAATGGCTACAATTCAAATTGTGATACGTTTGTTATGCTCCGAAGCAAGATTAAATGCTCATCTTGTAAGGACTGGAAAAATTCCGATGGAAGATGCTCCCAAATTAAGCAAGAATATTCATAAGTTAAGCGAAGCTCCGATTTACATTGATGATTCTCCATCGCAATCAATTCTGGAGGTACGTGCAAAAGTAAGAAGACTTAAAGCCGAAAAGAAGATCGGTGCAATTTTCATTGATTATCTTCAGCTAATGAGTGCATCTACAAGAATGGAAAGCCGTGAAAGGGAAATTTCACATATTTCAAGATCACTTAAAGCACTTGCTAAAGAATTAAATATTCCGGTTATTGCGCTGTCACAGCTCAACCGTCAGGTTGAATCACGAACAGATAAAACTCCCGTACTTTCCGATCTTCGTGAGTCCGGGTCAATTGAACAGGATGCCGACGTGGTAATGTTTTTACACCGTCCGGAATATTACGGAATGAAAACCGATTCCGAAGGAAATTCTCTTGAAGGAATAGCTGAAGTAATAATTGCAAAACAGCGTAATGGTCCTACCGGCAGTGTTAAACTTAAATTTATGAAAGATTACGCACGATTTGAAAATCTTGAAATGGTAAGACACATTGAAGAAGCAAATATTCAAACAATTGACGAGGATTTCCCGATATGATAAAACGGATCCTTGTCATTTTATTTATATTTGCCGCAAATTTAATTGCACAAAGCATTTACTCTGAAAAGGATGTTCAAATCTACGATCAGAAATTTTCGCTGGCGGTTGAACGACAACTTGAAAATCAGCCGGTAAATATTGTTTTATCTGAAATTGCCCAATCGTTTATCGGAACAGACTACGAAGCATCTGCGCTTGAAAAAAATCCCGCAGAAAAACTTACAGTTAATCTTACCGGATTGGATTGTACTACTTTTCTTGAAAATGCACTTGTTTTTGCCAGACTGGTAAAATCCGGTAAAACTAATTTTCAGGAATATCAAAACGAATTGCAAAAGATCAGATACCGTGACGGAGTTTTAGATGAATATCCATCCAGACTTCATTATTTTACAGATTGGATCTATGACAATCAGAAAAAAGGGATTATTGAAGATATAACCGGAAAGATTGGCGGCGAAGAATTGGATCTTTATGTTGATTTTATGACTACAAACAGAGATAAATACAGGCAGATTGCTAAAAACGATAATTATTTACGGGAGATCAAATCCGCAGAAGATCAAATTAATTCAAGAGACTATTTTTATATCCCGAAAAATAAAATTCCACGTTTTGAAGATAAGATTGAAGATGGATATCTGATTGCAATCACCACAAATATAAATGGACTTGATGTTGTTCACGTTGGCGTAGCCGTAAAGAAAAATAACGGAAGAGTTCATTTATTGCACGCACCGAATGTTGGTCAAAAAGTGCAGATAACAAAACAGTCATTATCCGAATATCTTGCAAAGAACAAAAGACAAACCGGAATTATAGTGCTTAAACCTTTAGAGCCCAGATAATTTTTTTGTAAGTGTTTGACAGCTGGGAATTCTTCATTTACAAGAATTTCAAAAAAAGTATAAAAATTATTGTTCCGGTTTCGATTCCATTTTCCCATTGTTTTATTAAAACCTATATAAGTTTAAGAGAAAAATTCTTAAAATTCAGGCTTCTGCCATTATATTTTTCCTGTCATTTTAATCGTAGAGACGTAGTATGCTACGTCTCTACAAAAAATTACATTAAATTTATAATCGAAAATTGTCTTATTCCGCACTTGCCACACTTTTTAAGAGCCATGACAGACCAGATAAAAAAAAATTAAATCTTTAAATCTTTGAATCTTTGATTCTTTCAATCTTTGATTCTTTCAATCTTTGAATCTTTCAATCTTTTAATTTGTAACCAAACTTCTTAAAACCCGGATATTTTCGCAATCCTCAAGCTGCCCTTTGGTTTTCGGTGTTTCCAATATCATAGGAACAGCTCGCAATCTTTCATCATTCATCAAATTTCTAAATCCTTCTTCGCCTATAAATCCTTTTCCTATATGCTCATGCCTGTCAACCCTGCTGCCAAGTTCTTTTTTGCTGTCATTTATATGAATGCATTTTAATAAATCCAATCCAATTATCTCATCAAATTGTGAAAAAGTTTTTTTATAACCATCTTCACTTCTTAGATCATACCCCGCAGCAAAAATATGGGCTGTATCCAAACAAACACCAACTCTCCTTTTATCTTCAACCTTATCAATAATGGACTTTAAATGCTCAAACTTAAATCCCAAAGCCGAACCCTGCCCGGCGGTTGTTTCCAAAAGACAAATAACTTTTCTATCGTGCAATTCATTTAGAATCAGATTTAAAGAATTTGCTATCATTTCCAAACCTTTTTCTTCTCCCATGCCCATGTGCGCGCCGGGATGAAAAACCAGATACGGAATTCCAAGTTGATCACACCTCAAGATCTCATCTTTAAATGCAGTCCGCGATTTTTTCAAAAGATCATCATTTGCAGCACATAAATTGATCAAATATGAATCATGCGAAAAAGTATGATCAATTTTTGATCTTTCTAATTTTTCTTTAAAGGAAATTATTTCTTTTTCGGGCAATGGATTTGCGCTCCACCTGCTGGCATTTTTTGTGAAAATTTGAACAGCATCAAATTGTAATTTTTCCGCAAGATCAATTGCTTTTGAAACTCCGCCTTCAACAGAAGTATGTGCGCCCAAAATATTTTTCATTTTATTTCGATTTTTTATATTCTTAAAAGACTAACAAAAATACTCAATCAAATTAAAGAAGTAAAATGAAAATAATGATAACAGGCGGCAGCGGACTCTTAGGTCAATATCTTAATCTTGCATTTTCTAAAGATCATGAAATTTTAACTTTGTATAATAATTCATTAGGAAATGTCAGACAATTCAGATCCGCAAAAGTTGATCTTTCTGATTTGGAACTTCTTAAAAAAATAACTGAAGAATTTGATCCGGAAATTATTGTTCACACCGCTGCAATTTCAAGACCTGAATCTGCAAAAGAAATGCCGAGAAAAATTGTTGATGATATAAACGTAAATTCATCAAAAGTTCTTGCTGAATTTTGTGAAAAAAGAAATTCTAAAATTATTTACACTTCAACCGATCTGGTTTATGACGGCGATCAGGGGGAATATATTTCAGAAGAAGGAACAATAAATCCGGTTTCAGTTTATGCTGAAACAAAATTGAACGGCGAAATGGAAATAAAAAATTCTACGGAAAATTATGTGATCTTAAGGACTTCACTTTTATTCGGAATAGGTCTAAATCATTCCGTAAATAATTATCATCTTATGTACAAAAATTTCATGGAAGGGAAAAAAGTAAAATTGTTTTATGATCAATTCCGTACTCCGCTTGAACTTTTTGATGCATCAGAACTTATTCTCAAAATTGCTGAAAGTGATGTGAAAAAAGAAACTTTTAATTTTGGCGGTAAGCAAAGGGTATCAAGAGCAGAACTCGGGGAAATTCTATGTGAAGAAGCAGGATTCGATAAAAATTTAATAGAGCAAATTTCTATGGAAAATGTAACATCAATTAAAAAAGTAAGAGATGTTTCCATGAGCACCGGAAAACTTAATTCATCCGGATTCCACCAAAAGAGTTTAAGGGAATCGGTAAGACAAACAATTATTTTCGCAAAAAATGTTTTTTGAACTTGATATATTAAAAATAAATCTTTACCATTTATATAAATAAGACAATTTTAACCTATTCTAATTAAAAGAAAGGAAGTATTGTAAATTTAAATTACTCGGAGGTAAAATAATGGCTATTACATTACCGGATCTGCCTTATCCAAAAGATGCTCTTGAACCAAACATCAGTGCAAAGACCCTTGAATTTCATCATGATAAACATCACGCTGCTTACGTTACAAATACGAATAAATTGATTGAAGGCACTGAACTGGCAGATGCGGATCTTGAAACAATAATTAAGTCATCTGCAGGGGATTCATCCCGTGCAGGAATATTTAACAATTCAGCGCAGGTTTGGAATCATACTTTTTACTGGAATTGCATGAAAAAAGATGGCGGCGGAAAACCCGAAGGCGAACTTCTGGAAAGAATTGAAAAGGATTTCGGCAGCTTTGAAAAATTTGTTGAAGAACTCAAAAACGCGGGCGCAACCCAATTTGGCAGCGGCTGGGCCTGGCTTGTTTTGGAAAATGATAAACTTAAAGTAATTAAAACTCCTAATGCAGATACTCCCATTGCGCATAACCTTAAACCGCTTTTAACAGTTGACGTATGGGAACATGCTTATTATTTGGATTACCAGAATAAACGTCCTGATTACCTTACTGTTTTTATTGATAAACTGATTAATTGGGATTTTGTTTCTTCTAATCTGAAATAATGAACCTCCAAAAAAGCCGTTCTTAGGAACGGCTTTTTTATTTAAGATATTCCTTATGTTTTATGTCGAATACGGATTTCCGTTTGTGGATCATAAAATGTTTACTCATCCTCTAAATAATAATCCTTGTCATCCTCGAGGGAGTCCCGATTTAATCGGGACGACCGAAGGATCTTAAACTTTTTTCAACTCCGCTTTTAGATTATTTTCTTTATACTTCCGATTTGATTCTTCAATCAAAGAAAGTTTTTGATCCGCTTTGACCGAAGCAATTCGGGTGCAGCTATCTTATTTCTTGAAGGAAACGTAATTTTCAATTTTCAATTTTCAATTTTCCATTACAAATTGTACATTAATTACATTTAAATTATATTAAAAGAATTATTCTCATCATTACCTTTTGCGCGGAGGAAAATTGAAAAAGTTATTTACCGCAGTTATCGTTTTGATTTTATTTCTTTCTGTTGAATTTAGATCACAGGATTTTTCGGTTGGACCCGGAATAGGATTTACAGCATTGAGTGGTAAAGATTCTTACACAACATCAATTTCTGAAAATGGATTGGGATTTGGAACGGGATTTACATATGGCGGCAAGATACGTTTTGAAATTCCTTTGACCTCTGTAAGTATCACAGCAAATTTTCTTTATTCAAAATTCGGTGATGAGGGAATAGTTGATTTTCCACAATTTCCTTTATCAGATCAAATTGACAGATTAAATATTACAACATCGGGCAGTTTATTTCAGGCATCGCTCGGAAGTGAATTGGGATTGATTCCCGGACCCGTAACTCCGTATGCTACATTTGATGTACTTGTAAGTTCTTTCGGAAAAGTGGATTATGAAATTCAGGATTATAAGTTTGCTGCAGAGGAAATAAAAAGCCGCGCCAGATTCGGGATCGGACTTGGCGGCGGAATTGATTTTGCTTTGACTCCAAATCTCAGTTTTGATGTTTCAGCTAAGTACAATTTCAATAATTTGATAGGTAAGGAAGAAGAGGAGAAAAGCATTAATTCCATTCTTATTTTCGCCACTTTACAAGTTGACTTGAATTAGATATCAGCGTTCAGCAATCAACTAAAAATTCGTTATAAAAAATTCCTGTCATCCTAGAAGGAGCTTAAGCGACTGAAGGATCTAGGGATTTTTTATTTTAAAACCTTGAGATCGCCACAGTCGCTACCCGCTCCCTCGCGATGACAAAAAGTTGTGATACTGTCATTACGATCCTGCCTGCGGTAGGCAGGGGGAATTCCTGCTTTGATTATTCAATTAATGAAAAGTTTTAGATCCTTCGCTTCGGAGACCTCGCCTTACCTCCGGCAGGTAAACTCAAGGATGACAAAACTTTTCTATTCTTTCTGTCATTCCGGCTTCTCTTATCATTTCTCCCGAATGCTTTCGGGACGATTTAATCGGGATGAGAAATCTTTATCCAATGCCCGTCATTCCCGCTTGTCGAGAATCTTTTCTGTTTTCCTCTCCTCGAGGAGAGGGCTAAGGTGAGGTGGAATTTTCTTGTATTTTCGTCCTAGTCTTAATATGATCTTACTCTTTAATTTCTCACCTTCTAATTCAGGTTTATACAGGAATTAAAGCTGTTCTCATTTATTTAAATTCCCTGAATCCGAATTGTCCGGTCTGAATCAAATCAAATGTAATTAAATATTTTAATTCATAGGATCTTAGGAGGTATTAAATGAAAGCTAATGTCGGTCAGACTGATAAGTATTTTCGCTATGCGCTTGGTGTTTTAATGATTGCAGCAGGATTTTATTTCAAAACATGGTGGGGAGTAATAGGATTGATTCCAATTATAACTGCGGCAATTAGTTTTTGTCCTCTTTATGCATTGCTGGGAATTAATTCTTGCAAAACAAAAACAGGCACCACCGCAAAGGTCTGATATTCTTATGTAAGTGTCTAAAATAAGAAATGCCGGATATCGAATTAACAATAACCGGCATTTCTTTATTAACTTAAAAAAGATTATCCTATTAAAGAACTGTATCCAAACCGCGTTTTTTCAAAAGAGCATCTATCTTAGGTTCTCTGCCTCTAAACTTTTTATAAAGATCCATTGGTTCTTCAGTACCGCCCTTAGAAAGTACATGCTCTCTGAATTTCTGCGCCAATTCTTTATTGAACAAAGTAGTTTCCTTAAAAGCCTGGAATGCATCAGAATCCAAAACTTCCGACCAAATATAGCTGTAATATCCTGCAGCATATCCGCTCGCAAAAATATGATTGAAATATGGACTTCTATATCTAACCACTATTTCAGGCATCATACTTATTTTGTCCAGATATTCCTTTTCGAATTTATTTGCGTCAACTTCAAGAGTATCAGTCAAAGTATGCCAGTTCATATCAAGCAGTGAAGCTGAAAGATATTCAACAGTTGCAAATCCCTGATTGAACAAAGCAGCGTTTTTCAATTTTTCGATCAATTCATCAGGAATAACATCACCGGTTTTGTAATGTTTTGCGTACATTTTCATAACTTCCGGTTCAGCTGCCCAGTTTTCCATTATCTGAGAAGGAAGCTCTACGAAATCCCTTGGAACAGATGTTCCTGATAAAGTATTGTATTTTGTATATGATAACAAACCGTGCAAACCGTGACCAAATTCATGGAATAAAGTTTCAACTTCATCAAATGTTAATAATGAAGGATCATCACCGACAGGCTGTGAAAAATTACCTACATTAACAATAACAGGAGTTACATTTTTACCATCATCAAAAAATTGTTTCCTGTAAGCGCTCATCCATGCGCCGACGCGTTTACTTTCACGTGGGAAATAATCCAGCATTAAAATACCGATGTGTTTGCCGTCAGCTTCTTTTACTTCGAAAGTTTTTACATCTTTATGATAAACCGGAATATCTGTTCTTTCAGTGAAAGTGATTCCGTATAATTTTGTGGCAACATCAAAAGCACCTTGTCTAACATTTTCCAATTTGAAATACGGACGCAAAACTTCATCATCAATTGCATATTTTTGCTTTTTCAATTTTTCAGCGTAATACCACCAATCCCAAGCTTCAAGTTTAATTCCGGCATTTTCCGAATCGATCAATTTTTGAAGATCGCCGGCTTCATTCTTAGCTCTGTTAAGTGCGGGAGTCCACAACTGATTTAAAAGATTGTAAACACTTCTTGAATCTTTTGACATTCTTTCTTCAAGAACATAATCAGCATAATTTTTATAACCGAGAAGATTTGCATATTTCACGCGAAGCGCAGCAATTCTGGATATTATCTTTTTATTATCATATTCATTATTGTTATCACCGCGATTTATATAAGCTTTGAAAATCTTTTCTCTAAGGTCTCTTTTTTCGGAATACTGTAAAAACGGGATCAAGCTCGGTTTTTGAAGAGTGAAGATCCATTTTCCATCATGACCTTTTGCTTTTGCAAGTTCTGCAGCGCCTGCAATTGAGACTTCGGGCAATCCCGCAAGATCTTCTTTTTTATCAACTATCAATAAAAAATTATTTGTTTCTTTAAGAAGATTTTCACCAAAGTTCAATGTTAACATTGCAAGTTCATCATTGATCTTTCTTAATTCTGTTTTCTGATCTTCATTAAGATTTGCACCTTGTCTTACAAAACCTTTATAAGTTTTTTCCAGAAGCATTTTTTCTTCAGGATTTAATTTAGCTTTATCCGGACTTTCATAGACAGATTTCACTTTAGAAAATAAAACCGGATTAAGCGAGATATTATTATAGTGGGTTGTCATCATCGGAGTTATTTCGCGCGAAACTTTTTGAAGTTCGTCGTTTGTATTTGCAGATGACATATTATAAAATACGCTTCCTACCTTATCCAAAAGTTTCCCGCTTTTATCCAAAGCTTCAATAGTATTTTGAAAAGTGGGAACCGCTTTATTATTTACAATTGCATCGATCTCTTTTTGATGTTCAGCAACCGCGGCTTCAAAAGCAGGTTTGTAATGTTCTATTTTGATCTCACTGAAAGGGGGAACTCCGAAAGGAGTATTAAACTCCTTCAACAAAGGATTGTCATTTTGAGCCATAATTTGATTTACCGTTAAAAAAACAAAAAATAAAAAAATAAGTCTTTTCATTAATAACCCCAAAAATGTTGTATAAGTTTTCAAAGATAACGATCAAAGAAATTCAAAGCAAATTAAATAAGGATTGTTGTAATTATTGATGTCAATTATTGTTTAAAATAAAAATTCCTCTTCCAATGTTTAAAATAAAAATTCCTCTTCCAATAATTGAAAGAGGAATTCATTAAAAGTGGCTTTATCAAAATAGTATTTGCCGGTATCAAATGATACTTATTTACTATTCATATAATTTTTTATAAAATTCCGCGCTTCTTCAGTTTCAATTGTATAAACCCCGACTGAAATACCGGCAGGAGGGATTGGCGCATTTTCCAATTTTTCAAATACTGTTTGATAGATATCTTTTTCAATTTTTGAAAGATCAACTTGATTTGAGCTTTTCCTAAAAAGCGTAATTTCTGAAGCTATCCAGGGAATATTGCCGCTTTGCTCTATTACTTTCTTATAGTGTCTTAATTGCGTATCCATGTAATCGGAGGTGGCTTGAACATCAATTTTCGGGAAAAAAGCGAAATGAATTTCATCAAATCCCTTATAATCAAATTTATCCCATAAACTATCTTGAGACACATAATTCCAATAAGAATGGGCAACCAGTTTTCCGGTATAATGCTTTTTAACTTCATCTCTTATTTTATTTTTTACTTCATGTGCAAGATTCAAAATTTGATCATCTGAATAATTTGACATAAATCCATTATTTTCCAATCCGCCTAAGGCTTTCATAAAAAGTTCAAATTCAAGCGGCCAGGCTATCATTGCTTCTGCTTTCATAATTTCAGCGGCTTTTGCTTCTGCTACTTTTTCTTGAATAAATTCTTCATCAAGCCATTTTCTAAAATCCGCTTCGGAAGAAAAATGGGGATCTTCCTGAGAAGGTGGATAAAAATTTACGAAAATTGTCGGTCTTCCTAATGATCTTTCTCTAAGTGCTACTACTGTAGCGGCTCGTAATTTTTCATCAAGAATTTTTCCTTTAAGCGGATAGACCAATTCCTTGTAGCCTCCAAGACTATCTTTTTCTAAATAGGGAGGAATAAGACTATACAGCGAATTTGAATAATCACTTTTCCATTCGGTAATTATCTGATCAAAATAATTCAATGTTTTGCTAATATTAATATCTGAACCCCAGCCCGGAGGCCCGGTTAATCCCCTTACAACATAATTTGGAAGGGATAATCTTTTTGTTTCATTTGTAAATCTTTCTAGTTCTTTCCATGTTGGAATGTAATTATTCAGATTTAAAGCGATCGCTTCAATTGATGCGGTATCAGAAAAATTCACCGGGGGATCCGTTACATCATCTACCGGATCTACAATTTTATTTTCTTTACTGCATGATTGAATTAAAATAGCAGCTAATAAAACTAAACCTAACTTTGACAAATGCTTAAGTATCGATGTTCCTATTTTTTCAGATATAATCGTAAGCAATAAAAAATAGTTTATTGATAGGAATTGTGAAATTGAATTTTGTTTTCTTTGATACTCTAGAGATCTTGGGGATATCATTACTTTTCGATACGGGGAGTTTCCGTAAAGGCCCGGCGTCAATTTTTCCCCTAAACAAAAATCCCTGTCATCCTTGAGCGCAGCTATGTATCTAGGGATTTTTATATAAAGTTTTGTCATCCTCGAGCGGAGTCTTCGTAGCGAAGGATCTAAAACTTTATTCAACTCTGCTTTAGATTCTTCGCATCATACTTCTGGTTTAGATCCTTCACTTGGTTCAAGAATGACAAAAGCAAAAGTTCAGAATGACAAACCGGAGACTTGTCATTGCGAGCGAATTTATGAGCGTGGCAATCGCTGTTTTAGTAGTTGAGATTACCACTCTTTACTCGCGATGATAAAACTTTTCATATTGATAAAGCGGAACTTCAAGAATGACAATTTTTTTTTGCCTTATTCTTTTTACTTTTACCTTTTTACTTTTTAATTGCGCCAAAGGCGACCTGTACATTCATACCCGAATTTATTACATTAAATTATCACAATAAGATCTTAATAATGAATTCCGTATACAATAAAAACGTCATACTTGCCGGGGCAACCGGATTAGTCGGAAGTGAATGCCTTGACCTTTTAATAAAGGACGACCAATTTACCGGGATAATCCTACCGCTCCGCCGGGGAGTTCAGCTTAATTCTGCAAAGGTAAAACAGATCCTGCTGAACTATGATAATCTTGAAGATTATAAAGATGAATTTACTGCTGATGCCGTAATTTGCGCGCTCGGTACCACCATCAAAAAAGCAGGATCAAAAAAGAATTTCCGTAAAGTTGATTTTGAGTATCCGCTTCAACTGGCTAAATTTGCTTTTGAAAAAGGAGCAAAACATTTTTTGCTTGTAAGTGCAATCGGAGCCGATAGTAATTCCTTTTTCTTTTACAACCGGGTAAAAGGCGAAATTGAAAATGAAATTATGAAGATACCTTTTGAAAAGATCACGATCGTTAGACCTTCATTACTGTTGGGTGAGAGATCAGAAAAAAGATCCGGAGAGGAATTGGCAAAAAAATTTAACTTCCTGATCCCTGATAAATATAAAGGAATTCATGCAAAAAAAGTGGCTCTCACTTTAGTAAATTCCATAAAAGAAGATTTCACCGGAATTAAAATAATTGAATCTTCCGAAATGAACGAAATGCACAGGTCATACGTTTAAACCGGCGTGGACTTTAAACTCTATCATAGGAAAATAAAATGAAATTTGTTAAAAGAATAATATTTTTCATATCGCTCTTTTTATTCTATATTATCTTCAGGGAACTTGTTGAACTATATCAGTTCGCTAGATCAATTGATCCCGCTGCCGGATATTTCACTCTGGCATTTTTAGCGATCATCATTTTTTATCTTGTAATAATTCCTTTGTATAAAATAATCAGAATTCCGAGATCCTACGGACCCGCAAAAGATAAAGCTGAAATACCGGGACTAATTCAAAAAAGAATGGAAGCATTTAAAGATAATCCTTATTTAACAGGGATCGGATACAATTTTACAAATATTTCCTATGATGAAACTTCTTACCAAAACGTAAATTTATTACTGGAAAAAGAATGTGAAACAATCCGCAAAAAATATGTTTCCAGAGTATTTTACGGTACAAGCATTTCACAAAACGGATTTCTTGATGCGGTGATCATTCTCTCGGCAAGCGTAAACATCGTAAAAGATATCTTCATACTTTATAATGGCAGGGTATCAAATCGCGATCTGTGGACCATTGCAAAAAAAGTTTACTACTCGGTTGCCATCGGCGGAAGTGAAGGAGTAGAATACGCCGTTGAAGAAATATTTTCAAAACTCGGAACCGAAAGTATGAAAAGCATACCTTTTGCCGATAAAGTATTGGGATCATTGGCAGATGGTTTTGTAAACGCTGCACTTTTAACAAGAATTTCATTGATAACCGAAAACTACTGCAAATTGCTCTATATAGAAAAAGACCGTGATCTTTTCCCGAATCCTAAATTCGTGTTGACCTCAACAAAAATGATAACCTCAAACATATTCGATAATATCAAATCCGCTATCAAAAAAGCCGGAGCCGAAAAAGCAGAATCACTTTCAAAATATTTTGCTAATCCGGTCGCATATCTCGTATCAAAATTTAAAGAAATAAATTCATTTGATACATCCGGTGATAATGCAATGGGTGAATATGTAATAAGCGAAGGGAACTCAGTTGGATACGGATTGACAAAACTCTTTCAGGCATTTAGAAGATAAAAGATAGCGCCCTGCAATCAGACAATTAAAATATTATTCTTACTCCCTCTCCTGAAGTAGGAGAGGGAAACAGGGTGAGGTTGCCTATTGGAAGACAGGGGAAAATTAAAATCCCTGTCATCCTCGAATAAAAATCCCTGTCATCCTCGAATAAAAATCCCTGTCATCCTTGAATAAAAATCCCTATCATCCTTGAATAAAAATCCCTGTCATCCTAGAGGGAGCTTGCGACCGAAGGATCTAGGGATTTTTCAAGTAAAAAGTAAAAAGGCAAAAGTAAAAATACAATAAATAAAAAGTTTTGTCATCCTCGAGGGAGTTTACGACCGAAGGATCTAAAACTTTTTTAATACAATTGAATCAACTCCGCTTTAGATTCTTCGTTTCATACTTCTGCTTTAGATCCTTCACTTCGTTCAAGGATGACAAAGCAGAAGTTTAGAATGACAAAGCAGTACTATTGTCATTTCGAACCGTAGGTGAGTATTCTTAGTCCTGCCATTGCGAGCCCGCCCGAATTGACATCGGTCAAGGCGGGCCGTAGATGAGGGGGAATTAAAATCCTTATTAACTGAATTAAAAATCCCTGTCATCCTTGAGCGTAGCGAAGGATCTAGGGATTTTTTTTGTCCGTCATTCCTGCTCCCTCTCCTGGAGTAGGAGTGGGCCGGGGTGAGGTTGTTTTTTAGCCATCTGCAGTCAGCTTTCAGCGGTCAGTGTCATTGCGATCCGTCAGAGTCGGAGAAGCAATCTCTGCTTTTTTTAGCATCAGAGATCGCCACAGTCGCTACCGCTCCTTCGCGATGACATTACCACATTTGTCATTGCAATCATCAGCGTGGCAATCTCTGCAGCGAAATTCCCCCTTAAAAAGGGGGTAAGGGGGTTGTGTCTCTTCTTAATCATGATCTTGATCTTACTCTTTTAGCCGGCTGACCGCTGAAAGCTGACTGCTGAACGCTATTCCTTACTTTTTACTTTTGCCTTTTTACTTTTTACTTGATTATATTTCTTTTTTATTTCATCCGGAAAAATACAAATGAATTCAAAATACGAAGCGGTAATAGGACTCGAAGTTCACGTGCGATTATTAACCCAGACAAAAATATTTTGCGGCTGCTCAGCCAAATACGGCGATCCGCCCAATACGAATGTTTGCCCGGTATGCTTAGGTCACCCCGGAACCCTTCCCGTACTGAATGAAAAAGCAGTTGAATATGCTGTTAAGATGGGACTCGCGACCGGCTGTAAAATAAATGAAAGATCAATTCTGGCAAGAAAGAATTATTTCTATCCTGATCTTCCTAAAGGATATCAAATTTCACAATACGAACTTCCGCTTTGTGAAAAAGGATTT
>CBDUBH010000047.1:0-26813 GCA_965365345.1 uncultured Melioribacteraceae bacterium | reverse complement strand
TACGCATCGCGAAATTGTACTTGATGCGGTAAACAGCTGCTCAAATATTTTTGTTGAAAAACCAATTTCACGTTCGTACGATGAAGCCAAAGAAATCAATCACGCCGCAAGCAAATACAACGCTAATATCATGGTCGGGATGAACCACAGATTCCGTCCTGATTCTCTTTTAATGAAAAGTTTAATTACTTCAGGCGAGATCGGAGAACTTTTTTACGTAAAATCATCTTGGGTAAAAAGACAAAGCACCCGCGAAAAATGGGCATTAAAAAAAGAAGAAGCAGGCGGCGGAGTTTTAATGGATCTTGGAGTTGTTCTTCTGGATCTGACACTTTGGTTTTTGAATTATCCCGAAGTTACATCAGTAACTACTCAGCATTATTCAAACACGACAAAAGAAGTTGAAGATTCCTCAATATCTCTTTTGCGCTGCGATAATTCTATTTCATTTACAATGGAAGTAAGCTGGTCGTTAAGAAATGATAACGAAAAAATAAGTTTATCGGCATTCGGAAAAAACGGCAACGCATCACTTAATCCTTTACAGGCATTTAAAAAAATTGAAGATGATTACATTGATTATTCACCATTAAGTTACGGCTCAGATAAAAATATAATCAGAAAATCTTATGAAAATGAGATCAAGCATTTTATCGGTGCGGTCAAAGGTTTGCATCCTTTTATTTCAACTTCAAAAGAAGCAGAATTAAGAATGAAAATAATTGATGCAATGTACAAATCGGCAAATCAATATTCCGAAATAAAATTATGAAACCAAAAATTTTACTCGTTGATGATGAACAGGATATAATTGAATTTCTCCAGTATAATCTTGAAAACGAAAATTTTGAAGTCATAAGCGCAAATAATGGTGAAGATGCTTTAACAAAGCTTTCTGAAAATCCAGATCTGATAATTCTTGATGTAATGATGCCGAAATTAGACGGTTACGAAGTTTGCAGAAAAATTAGAAAGATTGAAAAATATGCCATTGTTCCCGTAATTTTTTTGACCGCAAAATCATCTGAACAAGATGAAATTCAAGGACTTGAAATCGGTGCTGATGATTTTATAAGAAAGCCGATCTCACCGAAAAAACTTGTCGCAAGAGTAAAAGCAAATTTAAGAAAAAGTGATTTTTCATCCGATAAAAAAGAAGTAAATCAAATTATTAAATACGGACCGATCGAAATTAATCGTGATTCTTACATGGTTTTTGTTGATGGTGAAAATATAATTCTTCCGAAAAAAGAATTTGAAATTTTATCCTATTTAATTTCAAATCCTGGCAGGGTTTTTCCGCGTGAAACAATTTTAAAAGATGTTTGGGGAAATGATATTTACGTTGTTGAAAGAACCATTGATGTTCATGTGCGCAAGATAAGAGAAAAATTGGATAAGCACGCAGATCTTATCGAAACAATAAAGGGAGTGGGCTATCGCTTCAAATCAATTGAATGACAAAATAAGATCATTCAACTTTTCGTTTATATATTTTACAATATTTTTTATTGCCGCAATTTCAGCTGCCGCAATTATATTGTTTTTTTCACCTCAGGATTTTCAAAATGTAATTCCAGCAGTTTTAATATTTACAATATTTGTAATACTTGGTTTTGTGCTTGCAAAATTTCGCGCGCGCGAAATTAAATCTATAACAAGTGTAATTTCAAAGATCAGAAATAATTCATTTCAAAGTGAAAATGAAATTGTTCTTTCAAATGATTTGCAGGAGCTTCAGCGCGAAATAAGATTGATGTTTGCGAAAAATAAAAATGATATTGAATATCTGAAAAAACTTGAACGAGTCAGAACTGAATTTTTAGGAAATGTTTCACACGAACTTCGCACCCCGATTTTTTCAATTCAGGGTTATCTGGAAACTTTGCACGATGGAGCAATACACGATCCGAAAGTAAATCTTAACTTTTTGAACAAAGCAATTTTTCACACTCAAAATCTTAATTCTTTACTTAACGATCTTATCGAAATTTCAATGATCGAATCAGGTGAAATGAATTTCAGTTTCCGCTACTTTTTTATTAATGAATTTTTAGAGCCGCTCATTCAGGAATTTAAAAGAATTGCCATGCAAAAAAATCTTGAACTTAAATTTAATCCTTTAATAAAAGATGTTAAGGTTTTCGGTGATAAAAACAGAGTTCAGCAGATAATGAACAATTTGATTCAGAATGCTATAAAATATACCGAAACAGGAAGTATCGAAGTAATTTTGGAAAATGAAAAATCATTCATAAAAATTTCGGTTATAGATTCAGGCATCGGAATTCCCAAAAAAGATCTGGGCAGAATTTTTGAAAGATTTTACAGAGTTGATAAAGATAGATCTCGTGCAGTCGGCGGAACCGGTTTGGGGCTTGCAATCGTAAAACATATTATTGAAGCGCACGGTTCAAAAATTTCGGTTAAAAGTGAATACGGAAAAGGTTCGGAATTTTCTTTCACTTTGAAAACATGAAGAATCAAATCAGAAAAAAAACTGCTTAAAATTTTACTGCAAATGCTAATTTGAAAATCATTATTTTAATTTTTATAGAAAAAATATCGGATAAAAAGTTGGAGAAAAAATGTCAAAATTAACGCAATCAGAAATCTGGAATAATCTTCAATCTCACAAAAGTGAAATTGAAAAAACTTCAATAAAAGAAATGTTTGAAAATGATCCAAAAAGATTTGAAAAATTTTCAGTAAAATTTAACGATATACTTTTGGATTTTTCCAAAAACAGAATCAATGAAGAATCGATGAAATTGCTTTTTGAACTTGCTGAATTTGCCGATGTAAAATCCTGGACAGAAAAAATGTTCACCGGCGAAAAAATAAATAATACCGAGGATCGTGCGGTTCTTCACGCGGCTTTAAGAAACAGAAGCGAAAGAAAAATTTTTGTTGATGGTGAAGATGTAATGCCTAAAATTCGTGAAGTTTTAGATCACATGAAAGAATTTTCGGAACAGGTAAGAAGCGGCGAGTGGAAAGGTTACACAAACAAAAAAATTACTGACGTTGTAAATATCGGAATTGGCGGAAGTGATTTGGGTCCGGTAATGGTTACAGAAGCTTTAAAACCTTATGCCAAAAACGATCTTAAAGTTCATTTCGTTTCCAATGTTGATGCAACTCATATCGCTGAAGTTTTGAAAAAAGTTGATGCAGAAACAACTTTGTTTATTATTGCATCTAAAACTTTTACAACGCAGGAAACTATTGCAAACGCAAATACAGCAAAAAAATGGTTTTTGGAAAAATCAAAAGATGAAAAAGCAATTGCAAAACATTTTGTCGCGCTTTCCACAAATGAAAAAGAAGTTTCAGCGTTTGGAATTGATCCGAAAAACATGTTTGAATTTTGGGATTGGGTCGGCGGAAGATATTCACTTTGGAGCGCAATCGGACTT
Organism: uncultured Melioribacteraceae bacterium; assembly: GCA_965365345.1. Taxonomy (GTDB): domain Bacteria; phylum Bacteroidota; class Ignavibacteria; order Ignavibacteriales; family SURF-24; genus CBDUBH01. The sequence goes on along the minus strand of CBDUBH010000047.1, from coordinate 23,394 downwards.
TCAATTGCAATTTATCTGGGCTTTGAAAATTTTGAATTACTTTTAACAGGCGCTTATGAAATGGATGAGCATTTCAGAAATGAAAAATCTGAAAATAATCTTCCGGTAATTTTAGCGGTTTTAGGAGTTTGGTACAACAATTTCTGGAATGCCGAATCACACGCAATTTTGCCTTACGACCAATATTTACACAGGTTTGCGGCGTATTTTCAACAAGGCGATATGGAAAGCAACGGAAAAAGAGTTACACGAAACGGGGAATTAGTTGATTATCAAACAGGACCGATTATTTGGGGTGAGCCCGGAACAAACGGTCAGCATGCTTTTTATCAATTAATTCATCAGGGAACAAAATTAATTCCTGCTGATTTTATTGCTCCAATTGAAAGTCAAAATCCTGTTGATGAACATCATATTTTACTTCTTTCAAATTTCTTTGCGCAAACCGAAGCTTTGATGAAAGGCAAATCCGAAATTGAAGCAAAAACCGAATTGGAAAAATCAGGATTAAGCGGTGGAAAATTGAATGAACTTTTGCCGCATAAAATTTTCGAAGGAAACAAACCGACAAATTCAATAATGTTCAGGAAGTTAACTCCCAAAACTTTGGGCGCATTGATCGCAATGTATGAGCACAAAATTTTCGTACAGGGAATTATATGGAATGTAAATTCATTCGATCAATGGGGTGTGGAATTAGGCAAACAGCTTGCAAAAGTAATTTTACCGGAACTTAAAAATGATGAAAAAATTTCTAGTCATGATTCCTCAACAAACGGCTTGATAAATTATTTCAAAGAAAACAGATAAAAATTTATAAAAATTATTAGATCAAAAACGCCGGGGTGTAATATATTACATCCCGGTAAAATAAAATTAAAAAACTATTTTTGATCTTGATAATCTAGCAAAAATTAATTTGATTTATCATTAGCTTAAAATTCTTAACTTTTTATAATTTCTTACCTAAAAACAACAAGACTTCGTTTTCAATTTTTTTATGAATTGAAATCCAGCCTGAATTTTATTATATTTGCAAACTAAAAAATAAAATTTTTGCAGCATGAAAATATTAAAGAATTTGAATCCCGCCCAAAGAGAGGCAGTTGAATATTTGGATAGTCCTCAAATGATAGTAGCCGGAGCAGGTTCCGGTAAAACAAGAGTTCTGACTTACAAAATTGCATATCTTCTTGAAAATGATTTTGATCCTTCCACAATTTTGGCGCTTACATTTACAAATAAAGCCGCCAATGAAATGAAACAAAGAATAAAAGAATTGGTTGGCAGCAAAGCCGAATCAATCTGGATGGGAACTTTCCATTCGATTTTTTCAAGAATTTTAAGAATTGAATCACAGCATATCAATTATAGCAGCAATTTTTCAATTTATGATACCGAAGATTCACATTCGCTTGTAAGCAATATTATGCAAGAAATGAATCTTACAATTGAATCTTTAAATCCGAATTCGGTTCATCACAGAATCAGTTCGCTTAAAAATTCAATGATCTATCCGGATGTTTATAAAAATAACATTGCCGAAAGCATAATTGAAAAAAAGATTGCTGAAGTTTACGAAGAGTATAATAAAAGATTAGTGATAAATAACGCGATGGATTTTGATGATCTTTTGTTAAAACCGATCGAGCTTTTTAACTCGAACGATAAAGTTCTTCAAAAATATAAAAAGAAATTCTGCTATGTTCTTGTTGATGAATATCAGGATACGAACCGCGCACAATATGAAATTTTGAAAATGCTTGTTGGAAATAAAAAACATATTTGCGTTGTTGGTGATGATGCACAAAGCATTTACGGATGGCGCGGCGCTGAAATAAAAAATATGCTTGATTTTGAAAAAGATTTTCTGAAATCAAAAGTATTCAGGCTTGAGCAGAATTACAGATCAACAAAAATGATTTTGGCTGCGGCAGATTCTATAATTAAAAATAACAAAGATCAGATCGTTAAAACTTTATGGACAGAAAATAACGATGGCGAACAACTTACTATTGTAAAATGTTCTGATGAAAAAGATGAAGCGCATCAAATTACGAAATTGATAAAAGAAGAAGTTTCCAAAAAGAAATTATCTTATAAAGATTTTACGATTTTATATAGGATAAATTCACAATCCCGAGCTTTGGAAGAAGCTTTCAGACGTGAAAAAATTCCTTATAAAATTGTCGGCGGAATTGAATTTTTCAAAAGAAAAGAAGTAAAAGATCTTATTGCATATTTGCGCATTCTTTCAAATCAAAATGATGAAGAAAGTTTATTAAGAATTATGAACTTTCCGCAAAGGGGAATTGGAAATACTTCAATTTCAAAAATGATAGCATTTGCAAGAAAGTTTAATATTACTCTTTTTGAAACAATGGGAAGAGTTTTTGAAGTTATCGAAGTAAAGGAAAGAATTCAGAAAAATGTAAAAGCTTTTAAAATCCTTTTGGATAAATATATTGAATTGAAAGATCAATTATCTTTATTTGAATTGACTTCGGCTTTAATTGATGAACTTGGTATTTTGAAAATTTACAAAGAAGAAAATACCAATGAATCAATGAGCCGTTACTACAACATTCAGGAATTGTTAAATGATATTAAAGATAAATTGAGCAATGATGTAACCCTGGAACAATATTTAGCTGATGTGTCGCTGATTGCCGGAATTGATCAAATGAATGAGGAACAGAACAGCGTAACTTTTATGACGATTCACAGCGCAAAAGGATTGGAATTTCCAGTAGTTTTTATTTCAGGATGTGAAGAAGAGATTTTTCCGCTTGCGCCTAAATTCAATTCCGATTCAAGGATTGAAGAAGAAAGAAGATTGTTTTACGTTGCTTTAACTCGCGCTGAAATGAAAGTTTATATAACTTACGCAAGATCGCGTTACAGATTCGGTGAAGTTGCTTATCAGGGAAAATCAAGATTTTTAGATGAAATTGATCCGGATACTTTCGTTGAGTTAAACGGAATCGGCGGTAAAAAAGTCGGAAGCCGCAGAACAAAAAAAGATTTTTATTATGATGAATATTATCAGGAAAGTTTTGATGATTTTAATCAGGAACAAAAATCATTGAGAGTTGGCAGTAAAGTTGAACATGAAAAGTTTGGTGTGGGAAAAGTTCAGCAAATTTCCGGTAATGATGATATGCAAAGAGTTACTGTTTTATTCGAAGATTTCGGAATGAAACAATTATTGGTGAAATTTGCAAAATTAAAAGTTTTGTAAAAAATTGTTTTAGTATTGATAATAATTCGTTAAATAATTAAATTTTTATCTCAAATTTAATTTAATAATTAAAGTATTAAACGATTTAAGGTAAAAATAATAACGTAGGAGAGAAAATGCGAATTGGTGTGTTAACAGGCGGAGGCGATTGTCCGGGGTTGAACCCAGTTATACGTGCCGTTGTAAGAAAATCCATTCAGTACGGACATGAAGTGTTTGGATTTACTGAAGGTTGGAAAGGTATGTTGGAAAATAAATGTGTGAAGTTGGATCTTGAAGCAGTATCCGGAATTCTTCATAAAGGCGGTACTATTTTACGTTCATCAAGAACTAATGTTTACAAAAGCGAAAATGGTGAAGCGCGCGTAATTGAAAATTTGAAAAAAAGCGGAATTGATGCACTTGTAGCCATTGGCGGTGAAGATACTTTAGGCGTAGCAACAAAATTGTTCAAAGCCGGTGTTAATGTTGTTGGTATTCCGAAAACTATTGATAATGATTTGAATGCAACTGATTTTACTTTCGGGTTTGATACTGCAGTGAATATCGCTATGGAAGCCATTGACAGAATTCACACAACTGCCGAATCACACAATAGAGTTATGGTTGTTGAAGTTATGGGTCGACATGCTGGCTGGATCGCTTTACATTCAGGAATGGCTGGTGGAGCCGATGTAATTTTAATTCCTGAAAAACCTTTTAGAATTTCAGAAGTTTGTGATCTTTTAAAGAAAAGACACTCAAGAGGAAAAAACTTTAGTATTGTTGTTGTTGCCGAAGGTGCTCATTTGGAAAAAGAATCTCAAGATTCAAATTTAGTTCTTCAAAGTCAGGAATTAGATTCTTTCGGTCACGTTAGATTAGGCGGAATCGGGAACTTTTTAGCAAATGAAATTGAAAGAAATACCGGATTTGAAACAAGAGCCACAGTTCTTGGCCATATTCAAAGAGGCGGAAGTCCAACAGCTTTTGACAGAGTTTTAGGTACTAGATTCGGCGTTTTTGCTGCTGAATTAGTTAACAATAAACAATTCGGAATGATGGCTGCCTTGAAAGGAAATGATATTGTTGCAGTTCAATTAGAAGATGCAACAGGTGAACTTAAAACTGTTGATCCTGAATTATTGGAAGTTGCCGCAACTTTCTTTGGATAATAGATCTTAAAAATGAAAATAAAAAACCGCCAAATTATTGGCGGTTTTTTTTGTGCGGTTCAAAAAATATTTTATAATTCTAAATTAGAATTTTTAGTCAGTAGATCATTTTTCAAATCTTTTTATCATTTGAGAAATTACTTTATACAAAAATCTTTTTCTTTTTTATCTCGCGAAATAATGGAAAACATTTATTCCAAAATTATTGTAAAATCATTTTTCTTTTTTACTATCGCCTTTTAAAACTTTATAAAAACAAAAAATTATAAGGGAAAAAATAATTCCCCAAGCGAAAACCAAAAAAAATATTCCTTCAGGTTTTAAGCCCATTGTTAGTTTCCTTTTTGTTAAACGAAATTTTTACCAAAACCATTATTCCGATCAAAAGTATCAGCATCAAAATTCTTGCACCCCAAATGTATGGAACTGATTCGGGACTTGCATTTTTTAAGAACAGAACCGGAATTGCATCATTTATAAACCACCAAATCATAATTATAAGTAAAACCACAGGAGTAATATATTTCATCATAAAAAGAAAAATTCGCGGAAGTTTAAGATCGGCGCCGCTATTAATTTCAGCCCAGGCTTTTTCTGCGCCAAAGATCCAAATAAAAATTATTGTTTCAATTAAAGCGAAAACTACAAGCCCGAAAGTTCCAGCCCAGTAATCCATTTCATCCAAAAATCCAAATTTCAAAAAGAATACTACAAATTGAACCGAAATCAAAACTACTAAAGCCAAAAGCATAACTGCTTTTTTTCTGTTCATCCCGAATTCATCTTCAAGAAATGCAACGATAGGCTGACCCATTGCAACCGATGAAGTAATTCCCGCAAAAAATAAAAGCAAGAACCACATGAATCCGAAAATTTCACCGTAAGCAATCTGTTGAAATATTAAAGGCATTGAAACAAATCCAAGATCAAATGATCCGCCTTTTGCAATTTGCTGAGTCATCGGAATTCCGAAAAATGCTACCGCTATTGGAATTGCAATTGTTGCGCCTAAAACTACTTCGGCAAATTCGTTTGTTGAAGCTGTTGTTAAACCCGAAAGTACAATGTCATCTTTTGGTTTTAAGTAACTTGCGTATGCGTGGATTGTTCCCATTCCTAGTGAAAGAGTAAAGAAAATTTGTCCCGCTGCGGCAAGCCAGATTTTCGGATCGCTTAATGTTGAAAGATCGGGATTCCATATAAATGCAAATCCGCTTTCTATTGAATTTTCAGGAATGGCGGGATTTGGAGTTCCAATGGTAACAACGCGAATTGCAATTATTATTGCAAAAATAAAAAGTGCAGGCATTGCAATTTTAGCAAGTTTTTCAATCCCCTTTGAAATCCCTCTGTAAAGAATTGAAAAATTTATAGCAAACGTAAAAAGCATTAAAAGATAGGCTGGAAGAAGATTTGTAAAATGATCGCCTTCAACTCTTCCTTGGTAACTGTAAAGGAAATTACGCATCATCTCAAAATCATTTTCATTAAAATATAGTTTCGATATTGAAAAAAGACTGAATCCCAAAGTCCAGGATTCAATATAAGTGTAATAGATCATTATCACCAAAGAAATTAGCAAACCGAGCGAACCTAAATATTTTGCTGCGCTGTGTTTCCAAAGAGCATCAAACATTCCCGGAGCGCTGCCATGATTGTATTTTCCGCCGTGCCTTCCGATGCCCCATTCCATCCACATTAATGGAATTCCGAGAATTATGAAAAATATAAAATAGGGAATCATAAACGCGCCGCCGCCGTTTTGCGCGGCTTGTACCGGAAAGCGAAGAAAATTTCCGAGTCCCACAGCATTGCCCGCAACCGCTAAAATTAACCCAATGCGGCTGCCCCATTGCTCTCTGTTGCCGTTTTCTGACATTCTTTCTCCAACTTAATTTCAGATATCGCTTTAAATATTAAATATTATAATTATAAATTCAACTTGAAATTGAATTTAAAACAAATAAAATCAATTTTGTTGAAAATATTTTTCTGAAATTCTATTTCACTTTTTTGAAAATAATTTTCTTTAACCGGAAAAACAAAATCAATTTTGAGATCTGAATTTTAAACGGAACTTTTTGAAATTAAATTCGTCAAAATTTATTGGTATGTTCCGCATTTATAAAATTTTGAATTTCAAAATCAAATTTCATTTGAAATTAAAATTACATATACTTAAAATTTATTATCCTTTAAATTAACGGAGTTAAAATGCAGCGTTATTTAATTCTTTTCCTTTTAATAATCACGCAAGGATTTATGATTGCGCAATCAAAAAACAAAGTGTTTCCGTATGAATACAAAACGGAAACTTTAGAAAACGGATTGAAAATTGTTTTAATACCGATGGAATCCCCGGGACTTGTTTCTTATTATTCGGTTGTAAGAACCGGAAGCAGGGATGAGTGGGAACCTGGAAAATCGGGATTTGCACATTTTTTTGAACACATGATGTTCAGGGGAACTGAAACTTATCCCGGTCCGGTTTACGATAGCATTGTTACAAGTCTTGGCGCAGATGCAAACGCATACACAAGTGATGACCTTACGGTTTATCATTTGGATTTTGCAAAAGAAGATCTTGAAAAAGTTATTGAACTGGAATCAGACAGATTTCAGAATTTAAGTTATAAAGAACCCGAATTTCAAACTGAAGCCGGCGCGGTTTACGGCGAATACAGAAAAAGCAGAACAAGTCCGTGGTCCATCGCTTTTGAAAAACTTTACGATATGGCTTTTGATAAACACACTTACAAGCATACCACAATCGGATTTGAAGCCGACATAAAAGATATGCCAAATCAATATGAATACAGCAAGAGTTTTTTTCAAAGATATTACAGACCGGAAAATATTGTAATTGCGGTTGTTGGCGATATTGAAGAAAATCAAACTTTGCAACTAATGAAAAAATATTACGGAAACTGGCAGCCGGGTTATGTTGCACCCAAAATTGATAAAGAACCGCCACAGAAAGCCGAAAGAACAGCCGAAGTTTCTTATCCGGGAAAAACACTTCCTTTAATGATTATCGGTTACAAAAACGATGCTTTTGATGTTGAAAACAAAAATGTTGTAAGCGCAATGCTTCTGGCTGATCTTGCATTTGGCGAAACAAGCGAGATTTACAAAAAGCTGGTTTTGCAGGAACAGAAAGTTCAATTCGTACAGGCATCTTTCGGATTCAGCAGAGATCCTAATCTGCATAACATTTATTCAATGATAAAAAACGAAAGCGATATTGATTACGTTAAAAATGAAATTTATAACACTATCGAAAATTTCAAAAAGAATCTTGTTGATAAAAAGAAACTAGATGACCTTAAAAAAAGAACTAAATATTCATTTTTAATGAATCTGGATAATCCTTCAAATGTATCTGCAGTTCTACCGCAATTTATAACTTTAACCGGCGGAATTGATGTTATTGATCAGCTTTACTCAAAACTCGATGAAATTACTCCGCAGGATATTCAAAATGCGGCAAAATATTATCTTGTACCCGAAAAAAGAAATGTAGTTATAGTTAAGGGAGAAAAATAATGAAATTCATAAAAATAATATTGATTCTTTTGGTTGCGGCAAGCACAAATTTATTTTCACAAACCGGAAATAAAATGGATCAAAATGAAAATCTGGTTCTGTTAAAAGTTAAGAATGATCCTACGGTTTCCTTTAAAATCTGGTTTAAAGCCGGCGCACAAAACGATCCTAAGGGAAAAGAAGGATTGGCTTACATTACGGCACGAATGCTTTCTGAAGGCGCTACAAAAAATAATTCTTACGAAGCAATTTTAGAAAAACTTTATCCGCTTGCGGCATCTTATTGGGCTTCGGCTTCTATGGAAATGTCGGTATTTTCAGGCAGAGTTCATAAAGATAATTTAAATGAATACTATAATTTATTTATTGATGGTATTTTAAGTCCCGCATTCAAAGAAGAAGATTTCAAAAGAGTAAAAGATGAAACCTTGAATTATTTAAATACAACTTTGAAATATTCAAGTGATGAAGAATTGGGAAAAGCCGTTTTATATAATTTTATTTATGACGGCACAAATTACGGACATATTGTGCAAGGCACAATTACCGGCGTTGAAAGTATAACAATAAATGATGTAAAAGATTTTTATAAAAAATATTATTCAAAAAATAATTTCGTGTTGGGAATAGGCGGCGGATTTTCCGATGAACTTGTAAGTAAACTTCAAAAAGATCTGAATAAACTTTCTGATTCGAAAGTTGAAGAATTGCAAAAACCAAATCCTGAAAAAATTGACGGATTAAATGTTAGAATAGTTGAAAAAGACGCTAACGCAACAGCAATTTCAATGGGATTCCCGATAGATGTTTTGCGCGGCGAAAAAGATTGGTACGCGCTGGCAATAGCAAATTCATGGTTCGGCGAACACAGAAATTCAAGTTCACATTTGTATCAGGTAATTCGTGAAGAGCGCGGATTGAATTATGGCGATTACAGTTACATTGAAAATTTCCCGAACGGCGGAAGCAGACAAATGCCTCCTGTAAATGTCGCGCGCCGCAGTCAAATCTTTGAAATCTGGATTCGCCCGGTTCCAAACGAAACAAAACATTTTTCATTTAGAGCGGCTATGCGCGAACTTCAAAAGTTAGTTGATAACGGAATGACACAGGAAGATTTCAATCTTACAAAAAACTTTTTGAACAAATATGTATTGCATTACGCGCCAACAACTTCTGAAAGATTGGGCTACGCGCTTGATGATAAATTTTACGGAATTGAAGGAAGTCATCTTGAAAATTTTAAAAAAATTATGAATCAATTAACTTTGGAAGATGTAAATAATGCCATTAAAAAACATCTTCAATATAAAAATATGAAAATTGCTTTCATTACTGAAAACGGCGAAAAATTGAAAGAAGATCTTTCAACTAATGCTGAATCTCCGATTCAATACGCAACTCCTAAAGCTGCTGAAGTTTACGAAGAAGATAAAGAAATTATAAAATATCAATTAGACATTCCTTCAGACAAAATAAAAATTATAACTGTTGAGGAATTGTTCAAATAATTTTTATATCTTTGTGAAGAAAATAAAAGGGGTAAACATTTATTTGTTTATCCCTTTTTATTTTTATTAAATCTTTTGAAAATCAAGTATAAAGTTTTATTTTGATCTGGGAAATTTTCTGACTTTCAAATTTTGATTAATCCATTAAAATAAAAATTATATGTTAGATCTTTTTTTACAAGCGAGTCCCGAAGCAATTTTCATTTACGACATTGAAGATCTTCGATTTATGGAAGTTAACGATGCCGCATTGGAAATTTATGGTTATTCATATAAAGATTTTATTCAAATGGATCTTACCGATCTTTACGCCCCGGAAGATATTCAGACCTTGCTTGATCTTTCAAACGTAAAAAATAAAGAAAAAGAATTTACCGGACCGTGGCGGCATAAAAAACGCGATGGCTCAGAAATATTAGTTGAAATTAGCAAAATGCAAATTGCCTTTAACGGTAAAAAAGCATATTTCAATATTGTAAAAGACGTAACCGATAAAATTAAACTTCAGCAGGAAAATCAACTTTTTGACCTTGCATTCAATAATATAAACGAACCGTTTTTTGTAACCGATAAGTCAGGAATTATTCTTCAGGCAAATAAATCAGTAAAAGAAATTTTGCAATATTCCGAAGAAGAAATAAAAAACCGTTCCTTTGTTTCAATATGTCACGATGAAAACAGATCCGAAGCGCTCGATAAAATTTTTAATCCGCAAAATAAAGAAAAATCTGAACTCAAATTAAAATTAAAAAATAAAAGCGAAGAGTTTACGGAATTTCAAATTATTTCAATAGCTATAACTGATTTTAATAATGAGATAACAGGATTTTCAATTCTTGCAAAACCCTTAAATTTAGTTTTAGCCGAAGATAAAAATAATGCTGAGGAAAAGCCTCAGCAGCGCACAAATTTTTCAATGCTTTCGGGAATGTTTCACGAAATTTTAACTCCGCTTAATGTAATTTTAGGATTCATTCAGGAAATTACAGATTCAATTGATGAACGTTCAGATGAAATTTCCGAGGCTGTTGACATCATAAATGTAAATAGAAAAATTTTGATGGCAACAATGGATGAAATAATTGAATACTCGCAAATTGAACAGGATGAAATAGATTTTAACATAAAGCAGACAAGATTCATAGATATTTTTGAAAATGCTTTTGAAAAGTTGAAGAAACAAGTTCAAAAAGAAAAAGTTTTACTTGAGCCGGGAAGAATTTCATCATCACTTGAAATAAAAACCGATGTAAATAAATTTGAAACTTTATTCGGATTGTTTATAAAAATCTCTGCTAAAATTACAAAAGAAGAAAATCTTTTTATCTCTGCCTATCCGGTTGATGATGAAAAATTCATACTTTCAATTAAGGACGCACGAAGCGAAATTTCCGGTAAACTTGCAAATTCATTAAATTCATTTTTCATAAATGAAGAAGATCAATTCAGAAATGAACACGGAATTTCGAAAGTATCAATAGGACTTTTTACAAAACTCACAAACGCACTTGGTGGGAAAGCCGAAATACTTTCCAAAGAAAATATTAATTCCGAATTTGCAATAATTCTTCCCGTAAATTTTGAACCTGTTGAAATTCAAAAAGAAATTCCTGAAGAAAAAATTCTGGAAGTTCAAAAAAATGAAAAACCTTCAGGAGAAAATATTTCCGTTAAACCTTTTCAATATTCCGAATCTCCAAAAGAGGAAATTAAAAATCAGGAAAAACCAAAACCAACAAAAGGTTTAACCGGTTTGGATTATTCAAAATTAACTTGTCTTTACGTTGAAGATCAGCCTGATGCGCAGACTTTATTCAAAGTTCAAATGCGCGACATGAAGGAAATTGATTTTTCGACAAATTACGATCAGGCGATTTATCAAATTCAAAAAAAGAAATATGATTTTATTGTGGTTGATATAAATTTACGCAGTCAGCATACGGGCGTTGATGTAATGCGGATGATACGCACCACGGCGGAAAATTCAAAATCAGTTGTAATCGCGGTAACTTCTTATATGCTTCCGGGTGACAGGGAAAAATTTTTGGCGATGGGATTTGATGGATTCGTTTCAAAACCGATCTTGAAAAATAAATTAACTCAAGTACTCGAAAGAATTTTTCTGTGATTTAACTAAAAATTAATTTTAAATTTTAAAACGATCAAAAACTTTTCCTAATTTGAAAAAAGAAAATTCAAATAATCAAAAAGCTATTTTTCAGAAATTAAATTTTGTAAAAAGAAAAATTTCAGGAATTGCAATTGCGGGCGATCCAAATTCAATTTACGATAAAACCATTGATTTTATTGATCTTCCTAATATTGTTGATTTACCCGAGGATTCATTTTTGCTGAAAGTAAAAGGCAGCAGTTTAAAAGATGCTTTTATTTTTGATGGCGACTTGATAATTGTAAATCCGAATATAAAGCCTGTAAATGAAAATTTCGTTGTTGCAGTTTTTAATGAAATTGTTCTTGTTAAGAAAATAATTTATAAAGAAAATAAAATTGAACTTCATTCTGAAAACCTTGAATTCAAACCGATCATAATTGAAAATGAAAATTCAAATTTCAGAATCATCGGAGTAGTAATTGGGATGTATAGAAAAATGAGTTAAGTTATTCCAAGATTAGAAAGATTAGAAAGAATACCTTGTGTCATTTCGAATGAAGAGAGAAATCTTTTTTAATCAATTCTCAAAACAAAATGAACAATCCGAAAATTTTTTTAGGCACAGCGGGCTGGTCATATAAAGATTGGGTTCCGCATTTCTATCCGAAAAATCAATCAAAAAATTTTGACTGGCTGCAATTCTACGCGCAATATTTTAACTGCGTTGAAGTCAATTCCACTTATTACACTTACTTAAATCCCGATTCAGTTAGAAATTGGCTCGATAAAATTGATGATGAAAAAGAATTTCAATTCACTTTGAAATTGCATCAGGATTTTACACACAAAAAAGATTTTAATGAAGACAAAATTAAAGCGGTAAAAACAAATTTTGATATTCTTCAAAAAGGCGAAAGATTAGGCGGAGTACTTTTACAATTTCCGTATTCATTCTCATTTGATGAAAATTCTGCTGAACATCTGAATAATCTAAATGAAATATTTCAAAATTATAATAGATTTGTTGAAGTCCGGCATAAATCATGGAATAGCGAGCAAGCATTAGAATTACTGAAAAATCTTGATGTAACTTATTGTACAATTGATCAGCCGCAAATTGGAAAAGCAATTCCGTTTGAACCGATTATAACAAATGATAAAGCATATTTCAGATTTCATGGAAGAAATGTTGAAGCGTGGCGGAAATCTTTGGCAAATTTCGGCAAAGAGCAAACTTACGAAGAGGCAAGCGAAAGATACAAATATTTATATTCGCCCGCAGAACTTTTTGAATTCGAGGAAAAGATAAAAGAGATCTACGAAAAAGTTAAAAAAGTTTATGTGATAATGAATAATCATCCAAGTACGCACGGAGTTGTTAACGCTTTTGAATTATTGTTTACGCTCGGCGGCAGAAAGAAAATTGACATTCCTGAAAATACTGTTAAATATTCAGAAAGATTAAAAGACATTAGTAAAAACTCAGCTGAGCAGGGAAGTTTGTTTTCTTGAAATATAGATTCAAAGATTCAAAGATGAAAAGATTATCTTTTGTCATTTCGAATCCGCCTTAGGTGGAGAAAAATCTTTGCTGCTATCATTCACGCAAGCCAAGCGTGTTGTGAATCAGAAAGCATTAACTTTTGCATCGTCATTTCGAGGAATGGTTTGACGAGGCAATCTCATTGTAAAAATTTTACCCGTTGAATGAGTAATAAAGAAAATAAATTTGAATATGAAAAGATTCTTGACAAGCCGGAATTACGATAATCAATTTAATTTCTTTGCAGATTTGTGAACAGTAATTTTTATCCCCAAATAATTATATAATGAGAATGTGAATCATAATTTTAACTGAAAACTATCTACTGAAAACTGTTAACAAAATTAAAACGGAAATTCCTCTTTATAATCGACCTTTTCATCAAGCTTTTTAACTTCCGGTTTTTTAGCAACTGCGTGATTGAAATTTCCATCGACAAAAATAGCTTTATGCGGCTTTACAGGACAAGCAAATTCACAAGCGCCGCAGCCGATACAAAACTCTGTATGCATTTCAGGCAAAAATCTTTTTTCGTAAGGAACCATAATTACAGCTTTTGTCGGGCAATGTTCGCTGCATGCGCCGCAATCAGTTTTTTCGGTATGAACAATGCAATTATCTTTTATAAAAATTGCTTTGCCTAATTGCGTCAATTTTTTATCCGGCAAATTCAATGTTTCGAGCGCGCCGGTTGGACAAATTTCAGTACACTTTTTACAATCGAAATTACAAAAACTTTTGTGATAATCCATTCGCGGAACCATCATTCCCGTAAATCCGAATTCTAAATACGAAGGTTGTAAAACGCTAGTGGGACAAGCAGAAACGCACAAATTACAAGCTGTACAATTTTCTTTTAAGTGCGAAATGCTTTTTGCTCCCGGCGGTGCAACCGGAAATTTTTTGTTGTTTGGAATTTTTGTCGGTTTTTTATTTTGAATTTTAACCTGAGCAAAATTCAAATTTGAAATCGCAGCAAAATAAACAACAGTGGAAATTAAAAATGTTCTTTTTGAATTTATGAATTTTTCTTCTTCAACTTGTTTAATTTGAATTTCTTTTTTTGAATTTAATTTTTCCAAATTATTATTTGAAATTGAAATTCCTTTTGTAGGACAAACTTTCAAACAATCAAAACAACTTACACAGCGCGAATGATCAATTTCTTGTTCATGTTTTGAAATACATTCGGCTCTGCAAATCTTTTCGCAAACGCCGCACGATTTACAATTGTTTTTATCAATCTGAATTTTGAAAATAGAAAATTTTGAAATAAGTCCAAGAAAAGTTCCGACCGGACAAATTGAATTGCAGTAAATTCTTCCGCGCCAGATAGTAAGAACTAAAATTGAAATCATCACGAAAGTACTGAAAATAAAGGCTGAAACTCCAACGCCTTTAAACTCAACCGGAAAAATAGAATAATTATTAAATGATTGCAGTGTAAAAGAAATTAAATTATTTCCGCCGATAAAAACCGGTTTTACAAAACTTGTGAAAATTCTTCCGGCATTACTGTACGGATCAAGCAAATTTAAAATGAATGTTGTGGAAGTTAGTAATCCAATAATTGCAATTATCAAAATTGAATAACGCAGAATTTTATTTTCTTTTGAATATCTGAATTTTACTTTTCTCTTAAATCTTCTTTTGAAAAAAATTATGATGTCCTGTAAAATTCCAAGCGGACAAAAAGATGCGCAGTAAACTCTTCCGAATAAAAAGGTCAAAATAATTACAAAAATAAATCCGGTTGAAATTAAAGTGAATGTGTTTACAAATTTCAAAATTGATGGAATGAATTGAAAGAATAAAATTCCGTTGTAAACACTTGCCGGAATTACATCTTTAATATCTACAAATAAAGTTAAAATCGATAAAAAGAAAATTGTTGAAAGTGCGATGCGAATATATTTTAATTTTGACATTTATTCAATTTATAATTTAGAATTAATTATTTTGTCCTTCCGGTTTGCCCGGAATCTTTTTGCACAAAAAGATTATAGCAAAAAACCCAATAGGATGTTATTGTTAACAGTAACTATTAATTTGTCATCGCGAGTCCGAAGTTTGTGGCGATCTTTGGGTTATCTGAAATAATACCATTAGAAAAACAAAAAAAGATTCCGGACAAGTCGGAATAACTTTTTCAAAAACGCAAAGATTATTCACTTCGCTCAAAATGAAAAATAATATCTTTCAATAATTCAATCGTTTCATCTTTGAATCTTTCCAATCTTTTAATATTTAAAGAATTATTCTTTTAATATTCAAACTTTGCAGATACATAGTACCGACTTTCATATCGCTTGCAATTTTTATATGTCCGATATTATTTGGATCGGCGCCGTAAATCTTTGCCGCAGCCGCATCAATTGCAACCATATCTTGTGATATCAATAATTGCTTTGCGTTGATCACATCTTCTTTGGAAACTCCGCGCGGTCCGTTTCTTTTCATTACATAATAAGCATCAACAATATTCAGATCAGGTTTACGGAAAGTCGCAAAATCCGCAATTGATTGATGAAGATCAGTTCTGTGCCATTCACCGCGATCCCAAACAATTCCCATTAAATTTTTCATTGAAACAGTAACTTGCGCAGCTTGATGGTTTTTCAAAATCGGGACGTTTATAAAAACATCGGAATCCAAAATCAATTCATGGACTTTTGCTGATTTTAATTTTTTGCCGCTTTTGATATCAACTTTTTGATAATAATTTTCAGTTGCGCCGGAAACAATTTTTCCTCCGGCATCTTTTACCGCGCGTTCAATTCCGCTGTTCGAATAGCAGCGAGTCCAATTATCGCAAGTGTGATCAAAAACATAAACATCTTTTGCACCCGCATTAAAACAATGTTCAATCAATCTTTTCACTAAAAGCGGATTAGTATTTCCGCCGTTTTCAGGAGGAACATCCCAGCCGATATTTGGTTTGATTACAACTTTTTGTCCCTTCTTTACAAACTTCCCGATTCCACCCAAAGCTTTTAAAGCTTGATCTAACATAACATCCGGCTCGCCGCCTTTTACCGCAACCATATCAAAAATATTATTCGGTGGAAGTTGATTTGCATAAAGATCAGAAAATCTTCCAAGCGATGAAAACATTCCGGCAGCAATTGCAGAAGTTACACTTTTTTTTATGAAATCTCTTCTATCCATAAAAATCTCTATTTAAATTTGAAAAATTCTTTAATTGAATTTTTATCTAAGATTACAAATGCATAAGCACTGAAAATTATCGTAGTAATTATTTGAATGTAAATTGGAGTTGAAATTAATTCAGAATTCAAAAGTTGAAATGATATAAAAAAATATTTTACGATATAATAAAAAAGTTTGCTTATCAAAATACTTAAAAACATTGACGCAAATACATTTGATACTTTTTTCGATATGAAAACGAACAGTAACACATTCAAAAATAATTCTGCGGAAATTAATAATGACTTTATCAAATGCGGATGACTTGAAATTACAAATGAAAAAACCGGAAGAAGTGCGGCTAAAAATATTGAATTATTTCTTGATGAATGTACTAGCGAAAGAATAATTATTATTCTCATCGGCTCTAATAAATAAAGCGGAAAGCTCAGCAAATGCGAAATTGCGGGAACATAAAAAATAAAAGTCAGAGCAAGTAAATCAAACAGGGAAGTAAGTAAAATTTTGCCGTTATCTTTTATGGAAATTGCGTTATTCATAAAATTGCCTTAAAATTTTTCTAAAATATAATACAATAATATCTTATTTAAAAGTGGAATAAATCAGCCGGAATTTATTTTACAAATTTTTACATTTTGCCTGTGAGCATACTGAAAAAAATTGAACTAAGAAAATATTTTACTAAATTAAAATATTACCATTCTTTTGAAAAACTGTTTTTATTTTTATTGATCAGAATAAAACTTTTAGTATTTAATGACACAAAAAAATAATTATAAAAATATAATATTTGAGAATTCACTGATTATCTCGCTATTTCTCATAGCAATTATTTTTATAATTGATCTTAACATCCCCACGGGAAGATCTTTCTGGTTCTTTTTTGTTCTTCCAGTCTTTTATTCCGTAAGATACGTAAAAAATATTAATATAATTTATCCTCTCGTTGCTTTAATAATTTCTCTTATTTTTATTGATCATTTTTTAAGTGTACCCGGAATAGAAAATTACATATCCTTACAAAATAGATTTATCGGTTCATTAGTAATTTTGATTGTTGCCTTTTTTATGATACAGGCGCGCAAAGCTTTGGAAAAATTATCTGAAAGTGAAAGGCACTTTTCCGATGCGATAAAATTCAATCCAAATCCGGTAATGATAACGGATGAAGATGGAAAAATAATTTCAATTAATGAAATTTGGACAAAAATTACCGGATACACATTAAACGAAATTCCAAATATTGAAACCTGGTTTGAAAAAGCTTTCGGAAATATTTCCGGAGAACTTATGATTGATGCCCAAAATATTCTCGAAAAAAATAAAAAAGTTCATTACGGCGGATTGAAATTATTGACAAAAAACGGTGAAAAAAGAGTTTGGGATTTCAGCGTTTATCCTATCGCAAAATATCAAAATGGAAAAAGACTACTCATAATTTCTGCAATTGATATTACTGATAAACAAAAATTTGAAACAGAATTAATACAACAAAAAGATAGAGCCGAAAAAACTTCCGAATTTTCAAAAGCAATTTCAAATCTTGAAAATGATCTTCAAAAAATAATTGATTATTCAACTGAAAAAATTTCAAAATTTTATGGAGATGCCGTTACAATCAGACTGTTTTCACATGATAGAAAATGGTTGACTTATGGTTCAATTTATCATTCAGATGCAAGAATTGTTGATCAACTTATGTCAGTTTTAAAAAATTCAGATTATAAAATTGAGACTTTTATTGATGAAGCAGTAAATACAAGAAAACCTGTTATAATAAATGATTTTGAAGAAACTTTTGACATTAAAAACAGTGATATAAATTTATCATCAATAAATAATTCCCGCATATCTTCTGGAATTTTTGTACCGTTAAAAAATTCAGGAAAAGTAGCCGGTATAATTTCAATTTATTCAATTGATTCTGCACGAAAGTTTACTGAAAATGATAAAAAGTTTTTTGAAGAAATTGCCGCAAGAATTGCAATAAGAATTAATAACACCGAACTTTTTCTTGAAAGCAAAAGAGAAACTGAAAAAAGTAAACAGCTCGGAATTTTGTTAAGTGAGCGCGAAAAACTTCTGGAAAAAATGCTTGAAATTTTACCCGTCGGTATATGGTTTTTAAATGATAGTGGCTCAATTATGCGTGGAAATAAAAAGGCAGAAGAAATTTGGGGAGGTATAATAAAAGTGGGAATTGAAAATTTCATTGATTTCAAAGGTTGGGATACCTTAACCGGAAAAAGACTGCAATCAAAAGATTGGGCAGCTGCAAAATCAATTTTAAATGGGGAATCTTTTTTCAACGAAATAATTGATATAGAATCTTTTGATAATAAAAGGAAAACAATATTAAATTCTTCCGTTCCTTTAAAAGATGAAAATAATAAAATAATTGGCGCGCTTGTTGTAAATCAGGATATTACGGAATTAAGGGAAATCGAAAATGAACTTCGCCGCGAAAAAGGTTTATTAAATTCCATTCTGGAAAATTCCCCTGTTTTTATTTCGGTAATAGGTCTAAACGGAAATATGCTTCTGGCAAACAAAGTAATTTTTGATATGCTTGATATACCTTCTCACGAAAATTTTGTGGGTAAAAATATTTATGATATTTTTTCAAAAGAAATGGCTGATCAGTTATGGCAAAATGATTTAAAGGCTTTGAATAGTTCTTCTCCTATTCAAGTTGAAGAAATCGTAAAACATAAAGATGGAACTTTTCATACTTATATGACTGTAAAATTTCCTGTAAAGCAAGCAGGTTCAAATGAAATATACGGTATTTGCGCAATTTCAACCGATTTTACAGATCTGAAAAATGCTGAAATTGCTTTGCGAGAAAGTCATGAACGCTTTGAACAAATGTCAGAAACAATGCCTCAACTCGTCTGGACTTCACAACCAGACGGTAAACTTGATTATTTTAATTCTCATTGGGTTGATTTTACTGGCTATTCAAAAGATGAAGGTTACGGATTCGGCTGGGAAAAAATAATTCATCCTGAAGATTTTCAAAAAACTTATGATGTTTGGATAAATTCGATTAATACAGGAAATATGTATTCAATTGAGCATAGATTCAAAAAAAAAGACGGAAATTATTTATGGCATTTAAGCCGTGCACTTCCGATAAAAGATGGGGAAAAAATAATAAAATGGATCGGTACTTCCACCGATATTCATTCTCAAAAAGATTATCAGGATAAATTAAACAAAGCGATGGAAGAACTTGAAAGATCAAATAAAGAACTGGAACAATTTGCTTATACAGTTTCACACGATCTTCAAGAACCGGTTCGTATGATAAAAAGTTATTCACAAATGATAACCCGGAAATATTTAGATAAAATTGACAAAGATGCAAATGAATATTTAAACTTTATAAACAGCGGCGCAACAAGAATGCAATTTCTTATAAGCGATCTTTTAAAACTTTCCAGAATTACAACAAAAGCAAAGCCGTTTGAAAAAGTAAGTGTGAATAGTATTGTTGAAGAAGTTATTGATGATCTGAGATTTAAAATTGAAGATGCTTCCGCCACAATTGAATTTGCAGAATTGCTCAAAGTTTACGGCGAACCCACTCAAATAAGGCAGATTTTCCAAAACCTAATTCAAAATTCACTGAAATTTAAAAATGACAGGGATCCGGTAATTAAAATAAATTCAGTTCAAGAAAACGAAATGATATTGTTTACAGTTTCCGATAACGGAATTGGAATTGCCAAAGAACATCAAAAATTAATATTCGAAATTTTCCAGCGTTTACACGGCAGGGAAGAATTTGAAGGCACCGGAATTGGATTGGCGCTTGTGAAAAAAATTGTAGAACGCCACGGCGGAAAAATTTGGGTTGAATCCGAACCGGGAAAAGGATCAACTTTCTTTTTTACACTTCCGGCATTTCAGGAAAATTCCATATAAATATCAATATAAATTCTAATACTTTAATTATTTTCTTTTCGAAATCTCAAACTAAATTTTCATTTTATTTTTACAAAACCTGACTTCGATTTTATCTATTCTTTTTTATATTGAATTAAATACGCCATCAATTAATATTAAAATATCAAAACTATTAAAGGAAAAAAATGATTTCGGAATTACATTGTCATACATCCGAGTATTCTGCTTGCAGTCATGTTAATGCGGTTGAACTTATTCAAAAAGCATTTAGCGTAGGTTTGCAGGCAATTGTAATTACAGATCATCATTATCAATGGAATGATGAAGACTTAAAAAAAATAAAGGAAAAAGCCGGAGTGCCGGAAACTTTTGCGGTACTTTCCGGACAGGAATTTAAATCATCGGATTACGGAGATGTGCTTGTTTACGGCGTAAAAGATACTATAAAAAAACAATCTTTAACAGTTAAAGAATTACGGGAAAAATTTCCTGATGCCGCAATAGTTTGGGCGCATCCTTACAGACATAATAAAATTCCCGAAAAGGAAAAATTGTTAAATCCTGATTTTGATGCTATCGAAATTTTCAGCTCAAATTATACAGTTTCAGAAGCGATGCGTGCTTTAAAAGATTACCACGAATTAAAATTTACCGCAATTGCCGGAACAGATACACACGCGTTAAGTTACACCGGAACTTATCCAACGATTTTTGATCATCCTTTTACAACCATTGAAGAATTAGTGGTTGAAATTAAAGCAGGAAGATGCAGACCATATTTCAAAGAAGTCCCGAAATTCGGAACTACAAATACAACAGTTACTGAACTTACAATTGGTCCGAAAACTTCTGATTCGCAGCAAAAAATTATCATCAAAAAATTTATTGATGATGAATCATGGAAGGAAGGCGAAAGAACACATCATTTAATAGAAGAAATCTGCAAGCACGGATTTGATAAAGGAAAGTACAGAGTTTCGCAGCCGTTGGATAAAGATGAAAAGAATTTAGCTTTAATGGAAAAACATGTTGCGGGAAAAGAACTTTACGATTTGATCTTAGATTCAGACAAAGATGATGCAAAAAAATATTTGAAAATGGCTGCCGGCTGGCTTGCCGAATTTCATAATCGTAATTTTCATATTACTCCGCCTGATGAATATCTGAAAATTGAAAGACCAAGATTGGAATATTATCTTCGTCCTTTAGTTGAAAATAATCATGCTCATGCAGAAAGAGTAAAACAAATTCTTGAAGAAATCTGGAAAGATGAAGTAGCGCTTATTGAAAATAATCCCGGAATTTTAGTGCAGGGACATGGAGATTTTCACTTGAAAAATATTTTAATCGGTTACGATAAAAAAACAGAAGAAGAATATGCTGCTGCAATTGATTTTAACAGTTCATATCAATTACCAAAAGCATTTGATGTAGGTTCATTTATTGCGCAATATGAAAATATGTTTTTTGATAATCCGGAAGTCCAAAAAAAAGCTCCGGTCAAAATTTTTTATGATGAATACATGAAATTAACAAATGAAGATGACCCTCAATTTAATAATCAAATCGAACTTTACAAAGCCAGAACAAATTTAAGCATTATGTATTATTTGGTAAAAGTCGGGAAAGGAACCAGCGAAAACTTCTGGACTATTTTGGTAAATTCAGAAAGAAGTCTTGCCCACTTTTCATTTAGAAAATGATTTTATCCAACATAAATATTTAAAAGCAAATGTCATTTTCTGAATAGAAAATGACATTTGTCTTATCTAATTTATCCTCAACAAAAATGAAAATAAAAATAGAATCCTGCTGTAATTACAATTTATAATTTGACAAAAATATCCTTTTATATTATTTTAGGGGGTCAAATAATATAAAAGAAAGAAAAGATGATCACAGAAGTTAAACATGCTTCGGAAATTGCCGAATTAGTTTGCGAACTTACAAAGAAATGTACGATAAAAGAAGAATATTTTGCAGCAAGTTTCGGACTTTCGCCTACGGAAGTTAAAGTTTTAAAATCATTTTCGGAATCAAATTCACTTACAATAAAAGATCTTTGCGGAAAATTAAAAATCACTCCCGGAAGAATTACGCATATTATCAGTTCATTGGAACAGAAAAAATTGATTGTAAGAAATGTTGATCCCAACGATAAACGGAATGCCGTACTTTCAGTTTCGCAAAGATGCACTCCTTTAATTGAAAATCTAAATGAAAGTTATATTCAATTACATCAAAATATTTTGGAAAGATTAGGCGAAGATGAACAGGAAAAGATCGCCTCATCTTTAAAAATTCTTATTGAAGTTTTTAATGAATGGAACAGCCAAAAATAATTTTATACTCTAAAATAATATTCAGGACCAAAATTCTATGAGGAAAATTCTCCTTATTTTGTTCGGTTTGGTAATTTTAAGTGCGGTTGCAATAAACCATTTTACCGGCAGATCAGTAGAGCCGGAAAAATTATCTGTGCTTAAAGAAAAACTTTCGGAAAAGCCGGTTTCATCTGTTGATCACTCAAAATTTACAGTGCTTCAACAAAAATTTACTTCACCCGAAAAAGTTACGGAAACTTGTGTATCGTGTCATAATAAACGCGATATTGAAGTAATGCATTCAAATCACTGGAATTGGGAAAGGGAAGAATATGTTGAAGGAAAAGGAATTGTAAAACTTGGGAAGAAAAATGCGATAAATAATTTTTGCATCGGCGTTCAGGGAAATGAAGAAAGCTGCGCTAAATGTCATGTCGGATTCGGAATGACAAAAACAGATTTCAGTTACACAAACGCTTCAAAAATTGATTGTCTTGTATGTCATGATAATACAGAAACTTATGTAAAAGCAAATGAACAAGGCGGCGCACCGGATCCGAAATTGGATCTGAATAAAATTGCGCAAAATGTTGGTACTCCGGGAAGATCAAATTGCGGAGTTTGTCATTTCTTTGGTGGCGGCGGAAACAATGTAAAACACGGCGATCTTGACATGGCAATGTTTGAACCCTCACGTAAAATTGATGTTCACATGGATGCAAGAGGACAAAATATGCAATGCGTTGAATGTCATGAAACTAAAAATCATCAAATGGCGGGGAAAGTATTTTCGCTCTCATCAATGAATCAAAACAGAGCCGAGTGTGAAACTTGCCACTCAGAAACTCCGCATAACGATAATATTTTGAACGAGCATAC
>CBDUBH010000046.1:0-27736 GCA_965365345.1 uncultured Melioribacteraceae bacterium | reverse complement strand
CTGCGGAAACTTTGAATGTTCCGATGCCGAAAATAATGATTCCGCAAAGACCGATTGTTTTTATTGCAAATGCAGTGGAAAAAATTTCAAATCTGGTGGGAATAAAACCGCCGATTTTCAAACGCAGTATGGATTTCTTTGTTCGTTCAGTAGAACTTGATGTTTCAAAAGCAAAAAGAGTTTTAGGTTTTGAAAGTCAGATTTCAGTTAAAGAAGGAATTGAAAGAACTGTAAATTGGTACTTAAAAAATGGACTGCTTTTTTTATCGATTTTCAGCTTTTGATTCCGATTTCACTTTCAGAATAGTGAAATATTTTTTATAATAAATATACCACATCCTGGATATTAGCAATGAAGATTTTAATAACAGGCGGAACCGGTTTTATCGGTTCCAGATTGGCATTATCATATTTAAAAGAAGGACACGCTGTTGAAGTTATTGGACAGACTAATACTCCTGCGGAAAAATCAAACAGCATAGAGCTTGAACAAGCCGGTGCAAAAATTCATCATATATCAGTTACAGATCGTGAAGCGGTTTTTAATGCTATAAAGAATTTCGATTTTGTTTTTCATCTTGCGGCAGCACAGCACGAAATGAACATTTCCGATAAAAGATTTTGGGAAGTAAATGTTGAAGGTACACATAATATGCTTGATGCAGCTGCATCATCAAAGATCCGTAAATTTGTTCACGGCAGCACAATTGGAGTATACGGAAATATTGATGGCGAAATTGATGAAAGTGCTCCGCTAAATCCGGATAATATTTACGGCAAAACAAAACTGGAAGCTGAAAAGCTTGCTATTTCTTACAAAGATAAATTAAATGTAACCGTAGTAAGAATTCCCGAAGTTTACGGACCCGGCGATATGCGTCTTTTGAAATTATTTAAAGCCATAAAAAAGAATTTGTTTTTTACGATCGGTGATGGCGAAAATCTTCATCATCTGATTTTTATTGATGATCTTGTAGAAGGATTTAAAAAACTTGCTTGCAGCGGAAATTCCGTTGGAGATCTTTATCTTTTTGCAGGAAAAGAAGCTGTTACAACAAACCATATTATGAAATCCATTGCAAAAACTTTGGGTAAAAGTTCTTCCAAAGTTCATATTCCTTTGGCCTTGGTTTGGGGTGCAGCGGTAATAACGGAAAAAATTTTTAGACCATTGGGAATTCAACCGCCGATTCATACAAGAAGAATAGATTTTTTCAAAAAGAGTTTTACACTTTGCTCAAAAAAAGCAGAAAGGAGTTTCGGATTTTCACCAAAAACAAATTTTGATGAAGGGGCTTTACAAACAGCAGAATGGTACAAAAACAAAGGTTTAATTTGAAATAATTTTATTGAAATATGACTTATTAACCAGACAGTTTTTCTAAATTAAGAGAGGGCGCAATGAGAATAGGAATAATGCTGAGACATTTCGAGCAGCACGGCGGAGGTGTACGCGAATACACCATAAATTTGCTTGATCATCTTTTTAATCTAAACTCCGGTCATCAATTTACATTATTATACAGAAATCCGAATTTAATTGGCACTTACAAAAATTTTAACAATGTTAATGAAGTTGCATTATCTGCTCCAATAAATTTTATGTGGGATCAGTTTTCAGTTCCAAAATATTTACAGAATGATAATCTTGATATAATTTTCAATCCGAAATATTCAATTCCTTTAAGCGGAAAAACGAAAAAAGTTTTCGTGTGCCACGGATTGGATTGGTACGCAATGCCTTGGGGATCAAAATATTTTGACAGATTAAATCATAAATTATTAATTCCAAAATATTGTGAAAGAGCCGATAAAATAATTGCGGTCTCCGAAACCGTAAAAGAACATTTAATTGAATATTTAAAAGTTCCTTCAGAAAAAATTTACACCGTTCATCTTGGATATAATCAAGTTTTTAATGAATCAATTCCGCTTGAAAAAGAAAATGCGGTTAAACTTAGATATAATATTCCCGAAAAATTTTTTTTGTATGTGGGACAAATTTATCCGCCGAAAAATTTCGGAAGAATTATCCAAGCATTTGCTAAAATCGGTCCGCAAAACGGATTTAAATTTGTTGTTGCAGGCGAGCACCGCTGGCTTTGTGATGAAGATATTGCATTGATAGATAAACTCGGAATTAAAGATTCCGTAATTTGGACCGGCTGGATTCAAAATACAGATCTGCCGGTATTATACAGATCTGCCGCAGCGCTTTTATTCCCTTCCCTTTACGAAGGATTTGGAATTCCAACGCTGGAAGCAATGGCAAGCGGATGCCCTGTAATAACTTCCAACCGTTACGCAACAAAAGAAATTTCCGGCGGCGCAGCACTTTTAGTTGATCCGGAAAATGTTGATAGTATTGCAGGAGGAATTTTCCGGATGATAAATGAATCAAACTCACGCAATGAATTAATTTCGCTCGGTTATGATAGAGCAAAACAATTCAACTGGAATAAATGCGCAGTTGAAACTTTACAAGTTCTCGAATCTATTTCTCTTACCGGAAAAACACCGAAAAGAAAATTTTTCAGATTCAAAAAAGCGGCTTAAAATAAATGTTAACCAATTTCAAAAGAAAAATTGAAGAAAGTTACAGAAAAAACAAAGATGATATAAGATCATTGTTAACGGGAATCTATCCTTCTTTCGTTTACAAAAATTTAAATTCATTGGAAGAAGGAAAAATTCCCGTTTTCGTATTTCATTCAGTTGAACCGCAAAAATTTGAATCTCAATTAAAATTTCTTTCAGAAAATGGTTACACAACAATTAACTCAGAAAAATTTTACGGCATTATAACAGGAAAAATTCCTTTTGAAAAAAATCAAATTGTTTTAACATTTGATGACGGTTTAAGCAGTTTGTGGAGCGTTGCATTTCCGCTTTTGAAAAAATACGGAATGTGCGCGGTAAGTTTTATTGTCCCGAATTTGATAAAAGATGAATTTATTGAGCCGACGAATTTGGAAGATGTTTGGCTGGGCAGATCAAATTATGATGATATTCAGGCGCGAAATAATTATGCTCCGCTTTGTACTTGGGATGAAATTTTTGAAATGCACAAAAGCGGAATAGTTGATTTTCAATCGCATTCACTAAATCACGCATCGGTTTTTGTAAGCGATGAAATTATTGATTTTGTGAATCCGGATTTTCAGCCGAATTTTTTAAACGGTTCTTTTCAACCGAAATTATTTCAGGATTTTGAAAATTGCATGCCTGAATTTTATCATCTCGGAATGCCGGTTTTTAAATCAGCGCCCGAGCTTTCAGCAAAGCATAGATTTATTGAAAATAAAATCGTTTCTGAAAGCTGCATTGAATTTGTGAAGCAAAACGGCGGATTAAAATTTTTCAAAGATAAAAACTGGCGTAAAAGATTGCTCAATCTTACAGAAATTCAAAAGAAAAATTTTGAACTCGGTAAATTTCAATCTTTTGATGAAAGAATGAATGAAATTTTTATTGATCTAAAAACTTCGAAAGAATTGATTGAAAATCTACTTGGTAAACAGGTAAATCATCTTTGTTATCCATGGTACGCGGCAAATGAGCATTCTGTTTTTGCGTCGCAGCAGGCCGGTTATATAAGTAATTATTGGGGAATAGTAAATAAAAAATCTTTAAATGATATTAGTACAAATCCTTTTTATATTTCAAGAATAACCGACGATTACATTTTTACGCTTCCCGGAAAAGGCAGAAGATCTTTACATGAAATCATTGCGGAAAAATTTTTGAACATTAAAGATAATAATTAACACAGGAAATTTGTGAAGAAGTTTATTAAAATATTTGTCAGTTTGGTTTTACTCGGAATTTTGATTTATTGGATTGATCTTGGTCAGGTTAAAGATTCAATAAAAAACGCAAATTACTTTTATCTTTTTATCGCTTTTTTAATTGTTTCATTCAGTAGAGTTTTGATGGCAGTAAAATGGGATATCCTGTTAAGAGCAAAAAATATTATCATTCCGATCGATAGAGTTATCGGAATATATTATATATCAACTTTTTTGGGATTGTTTTTGCCGCCCACAGTTGGCGGGGATGCAGTTAGAACTTATTATGCAGCAAAGAGAAAAGAAGAACTTCCCGATGTACTTGCTTCAATCGTTGTTGAAAGAGTTATTGGCTTTATAACTTTATTTTTAGCCGGAATTATTGGATTTGTAATTTTCACTTTTCTTATCAGCAAAGATGAAATTGATACTTTGCGAGTTTTACTGATTTTCACATTTTTATTTGTAGTTGGATTTGCAGGATTTTATTTTTCATTTAAAGATTGGTTCAGGAATTTAATTTTTAAATTCGGTGAAAAAACTAAAAACATAAAATACATTTCGAAAATATCCGGAGTTTTAACAAAATTCATTGATTCATATCAAGGATATAAAAATCACAAAGGTGCGATGTTAAGTTTTACATGGCTTACTTTTATGGAAATTTTTTGCGTAATTGTTTGGGCTTATTTTGTCGCGCTCGGATTAAATGTTCATGTTACATTTTACTATTTTATGGCTTTTATTCCTGTGGTTTTAGTTTCAATTAGATTACCGATTTCCGTTGCGGGATTTGGAGTTAATGAAGGTTTATATGTTTATTTTTTAACACTTGTCGGGGTTGATGCCGGAGTTGCTTTCAGCGTTGGATTGGTTGATCACATAATAATTCTTTTAGCAATTATGCCGGGCGGAATTTTCTATTTGCTATATCCGAAAGAAAAACAAGTTGAAGAAGTTGTTCATCATTCCGGTAAAAGTTTAGCAAACGCGGAGAATTTAAAATGAAAAATATAACTGAAATAGATAAAAATGAAATTATAAGAAGTAAGCTTGAAAAAAGTCAAAATTCGCCTTTAAAAGCTTATAAGGAATTAACAGTCGGCGAAAAAACAAGCAACAAAAAATTCATTTATTATGAACTTTCAACAATGCTTTTCGGACCGATGCCCGGCGGATTAGGATTTTTACTTAGGAAGAAATTCTATTCAAAATTATTTAAGAAAACCGGTAAGGGATTAATTATCGGAAGAAATGTCGTTATAAGAAATCCGGAAAATATTGAGATCGGAGATTTTGTAACGATTGATGATAACTGCGTGATTGACGGACGCGGCGGAAAAGTAATTCTGGAAGATAAAGTTTTGATAAACAGAAATTGCTTAGTGCTTGCAAAAACCGGCGGAATAAAATTGGGCGCACGAAGTTCGATCGGAAGTAATTCCGTAATAGTTTCAATGAGCGGCGTTGAACTTGGCGAAGCGGTTTTAACTGCGGGAAATTGTTACATAAGCGCCGGACTTTACGATTTTGAAAATCTTGAAATTCCCGTTATGGATCAGCAGGCATATTCAAAAGGCCCGATAATTATCGGGAAAAATTCATGGCTCGGCACAGGCGTTACAATTTTGGATGGAGTAAACATTGGCGAAGGCGCGGTTATAGGCGCTTCATCAATGGTAAATAAAGATGTTCCTGAATTTGCAATTGCAGTCGGGACTCCGGCAAAAGTCGTAAAATTCCGCGGACAAAAAGAAACAGTGTAATTTATTCGTATTAATTTTGTTGATTTTTTATTTCGATGCCGTCATTCCGGCTTGCCCGCCTTGGCCGAAGCAATTCGGACAGGTCCGGAATCAGACGGCATTTTTATTTTAAATTATTTCAAAACTCGAAAATGAAATTCTTTTAAAAAAATTTTCTGAAATTCTGAAAATTTAATTTAAGTCATTTATAAAAATAATATTTTCGATCAAACTTATTTTTACTTAATCAAATCTTCGGGATTTTTGTTTCCCCGTATTCCGTAAATTAAAATTCCGCAGACAGCGATCATTGAAACTGAAAGTGATATCAATCCAGTTTTAATAATAAATTCCTGCCAATTTTCGCCGCTTAAATTTCCACCAGCAAAAGGCATCATTGCTGAACCTGCACCCCAAAATCCTGCGAGTAAAGTTGTTAACCAATTTGTGTAAGTTCCAAAGAGTGCAAGTATAAAAGCAATTTTTAATAACTTTTCCTTTAAATGAAATTTGATCCAAACCGATCCTAAAACAATTAATAAAATTCCGTTCAAAGTTCCTTCCAAATGACTGGATAAGCCCATTCGCGGATTTTTCATCAATGGAATTAAAAATCCTGTTATCAATCCTGCTAAAAATAAAATAAGTCCGTATCTTATTAATTTTCTGCTTTGATGAAATTTCAGAACATCATCCATTGTAATTTCCCTTCACTCATTTTCAAAAATCAATCAGAATTATTTTTGAATTAATGATATATAGTTTTCAATTATAAAACTAAATAAATTTATTTTAAGTTTATATTATCAATATTTAACAGGCTTTTTTTAATAAAATTAATCTTTTTTTCGGTTATTCACTTTTATTTTCGGTCAAATCTTTTAGATTTAATAAAAGAAACTTTTCCAAAAATCTACTCCAGAAATTTTATTAGTGAGAATGCTTATGTGCGGAATTACAGGCTATATAAATCCTGCAGGGATCAATATCCCGGAAATAAAAAGAATGAACGATTCTTTAATTCATCGCGGTCCTGATGATAGCGGAGTTTACGTTAACGGCAAAGTTGGATTAGGCCAGCGAAGACTTTCCATAATTGATCTTGCCGGCGGACATCAACCGATGTGCAATGAAGACGGCACAATCTGGATCACTTTTAACGGAGAGATCTATAATTTTCAGGAGATAAGAAATTCCTTAACTAAAGATCATATCTTTAAAACCAAAAGTGATACCGAAGTAATTTTACATCTTTATGAAGAAAAAGGTGAAGAGCTTTTAAAAGATCTGCGCGGAATGTTTGCTTTTGCAATTTGGGATTCTGAAAAAGATAAATTATTTATTGCTCGTGATCACTTCGGGCAAAAGCCTCTTTATTATTGGCATAACGGAAGTGAGTTTGCATTTGCCTCTGAAATTAAAGCATTGCTTGCACTAAATCCTGAATTAAAAAAAATGGATCCGAATGCGCTTTACGAATATTTAACTTTAAGAATTATTACTCCGCCGCGTTCAATGTTCAAGGATGTAAAAAAACTTCCGCCATCGCATTATCTTATTTTTGAAGATGGAAAAATTCAAGTTAAAAGATATTGGCAATTAAATTATATTTCAAAATCTAAAGCATCTTTTAAAAATGTTTTAAATGAACTTGATCAAAGAGTTCAGGAAACAGTAAAATATCATTTGGTTAGTGATGTTCCGGTTGGTGCGTTTTTAAGCGGCGGAGTTGATTCATCTCTTGTTACGGCAATGATGACAAAATTTGCTTCCGGTCCGGTAAAAACTTTTGCGGGCGATGTCCCTTACAAAAACTTCAGCGAAATTGCATACGCAAATTTGGTATCTGAACAATACAAAACCGAAAATCATATTTTACATTTTAAACCATCGCTTATTAAAACTTTGCCTGAAATGGTTTGGCATTTGGATGAACCTTCTGATTCGCTGACAGTTGCAATGTATTACATTTCGCAGCTTGCGCGCAAACATGTAAAAGTTGTTTTAGGCGGTGATGGCGGCGATGAACTTTTCGGCGGTTATCACAGATATTACGGAAATATTTACGCGTCTTATTATGCAATGATTCCGCAATCTATCCGTAAAAATGTTTTTTCAAAAGTTCTCGATGTTTTACCGGATGGATCATGGTATCAAAGTTTAAGTCATAAATTAAAATGGATACACAATATTTCATTTTACGATAACGGCGAAAGATATTCCAGAAGTTTAAGCTATTTCTATTTTTCAAACGGATATCATAATTCATTGTTAACTGAAAAATTCAAAAAAGATGTAATGGCATTTGATCCCGAAGCAAGCGTAAAAGAATATTTTGACAGCAGCAACGCAAACGAACTTATTGATAAAATGCTTTACTCCGATAGTATGATAAGAATGCCCGATCATCCCGTAATGGTTTTGGATAGAATGACAATGGCGCACGGATTGGAATCACGTTCTCCGTTTTTGGATCACAAACTTGCGGAGTTTTGTGCAACAATTCCGCCGGAGTTCAAAGTTAAAGGAACAAAACGCAGATTCATTCAAATCGAACTTGCAAAAAAATATTTACCGCAAGAAGTTATTTTCAGAAGAAAACAGGGATTTGCTTCGCCGATAAATTATCTTTTAGATAATGAATTCCGTTTACTTTTTAAAAAATATTTAACAAATTCACATTTAGTTGAAAACGGATATTTCAACAAGAAAATTATTGATAATTTATTACGCGAACATTTAGAAAAGAAAGCCGATCACAGCCAAAGATTATGGCTTTTATTTAACGCTGAAATCTGGCATAGAATGTTTATTGACGGAATTACAAAAGAAGAGTTTCATGATGAATTGACAGAAATGAAATAGTATTTAAACTAAACTGAAAAAATGAGGGCGCAAATGTCAAATGACATTTTTCATTTAACGGTAGTTAATAAAGTAGAAGATTTTATTGATCTAAAACCTGCTTGGAATAAAATTATTGATCTGCAAACCACAGCCACGCCTTTTCAATGCTGGCATTGGAATTACGGATTTATTTCAAATCAAGATAAAAATTTAAAATTAAATGTTCTTGTTTTAAAGAATGCTCAAAATGAAATTTTGGGTATAGCACCTCTGCAACTTCGCAAAATTAAAAGAACAAATCTTTACATTTTGGAATTTATCGGTGGAAGAAAATCCGACTATCAGGATTTGCTGTATCTTGACGGATACAAAATAATTTTCATTCAAAAAATATTTGAGCACATCAGGAAAAATAAAAATTGGTTTCTTCTGAATTTTACATGCTTAAATTTTGATACGGCAAATTCGTTTCATCAAATTTCAAAATGGGATATTCAAAAATATGAAGTTTGTCCCGTAGCTGAACTTCCCTGTTTACCAAATGACTTTGATGATAAGATCTCTAAAATTTTAAAATCAAGTGTGAAACGGAAATTAAAGCAATTACAAAAAAGCGGAAATTATTCATTTGAAATTGCAAAAACCGGAAACGAATTTGAATATTATTTTGATGAGCTTGTTTATCTTCATCAAAAAAGACAAAACGAAAAAGGCGAACTCGGAAAATTTGCAAATGAAAATTTCAAAAATTCATTTAAAGAAATTTCACGAAATCTTTTCGATGAAAATATTTTACGTTTCGGTATTTTGAAAATTGACGGTAACCCTGCTGCCGTTCATCTTAATTTGCGCCTGCATAACAAAGAATATACTTACATGGGCGGAATAAATTCCGGTTTTAATGATTACCGTCCGGGAAATATTCTTGATTATTTAATGATTACAACGGCAATTGAAGAAGGCGTAAAAGTTTACGATTTTCTTCAAGGGGCTGAAAAATATAAGCAGGATTGGACAAACTCAACAAATCAGCTTTATCAAATTAACGCATCGCGTTATGAAGTTGTGCTTTCAATTTGGAACGGATTTCTTGAGTTTAGAGAAAATATTTACCGCAATGAAACTATCAGAAAATTTTATAACGCTGCCGTAAAGTTTTATCAAGGAAAGAAAAATCCGAAACAAAATTTAAATGAAAAAACTCCTGCCAACAATATTTTTGAATTACAGAAATGAAATATTCAAAAATAAATATTGAAGAAATTCCTGCAGAAATTGAATTTGAAGCAGATCAAAATAAACCCGATTCGAATTTTTCGCTCACAAAAGTTTTTAAAAATTTCAGCTTTCTTTCAATCGGGCAAATTTCGGGCGATGTTTTTACTTTTATTTTGTTTGTAGTAATTTCGAGAATTTTCGGTGAACAAGGAATAGGTCAATATTCTTTTGCAATGGGATTGACCGGATTTTTCGCTATTGTTTCAGATTTCGGGCTATATCATTTTTCAGTAAAAGAATTAAGTGCGTCAAAAGAAAATTTTAAAACCACTTATGGAAGAATTTTATCGGCAAGGATAATTCTTTCAATATTAATTTTTCTTTTAATGATTGCAGCCTTGCCACTATTAAATTTTTCATACGAAACAAAATTGATAATTTTAATTATAGGATTGTATCAGATCCTTTATAAAATTGTTGATGGTGCTTCTGCGGTTTTTGTTGCAAAAGAAAAAATGCAATACAGCGGCATCATTGAATCATCAATGAAAATTTCAATTGCGTTAACCGGAATTATAACCGCCTATTTAACAAAAAATTTGGTGCTGGTTTTAACTTTGATGCCCATTATTGCAGGCGTTCAAATCTTTGTAACATTAAATTTGATAGTTAAAAAAATAGGCATATTTAAATTATATTTTTCTCTTCCTGGATTTATAAATTTATTGAAACGCGCAAAGGCATTCGGTTTTTCTGAATTTTTAAATCAGATATATACACGTGTTGATATTGTTTTGATCGGGTTTTTACTTGGTGAATCTGCTTCGGGAATTTATAATGTTGCATTCAGAATAATTTTCTTTTTACAATTCATTCCGGTTTTTGCATCGATAGCTTTATTTCCGGCAGCAACAAAATTATTTGAAAGATCAAAATCCGATATTAAAAAATTTTATGATGATTCGTTAAGTATGATGATATTGATCGGAATCCCGATCACAGCCGGAATATGGCTTTTTTCCCCGGGTATAATTAATTTACTTTTCGGTGAAACTTTTTCAGGATCAATCTTTATCCTGAAAATTCTTTCAACAATATTTTTATTAAAATGTTTAAGCAGCGTTACGGCAATTTTTCTTTTTGCATGCAACAAACAAAATGAAAAATTAAAAGATCAGTTAGCCGCAACTTTATTGAGTCTTGCAGGAAATTTCATTTTGATAAAATCATTTGGAATTGCCGGAGCAGCGGTTGCTGTTACCGCTTCCGAAATTTTACTTGTTATTTTATTTTTTATCAGATTAAAAAAAGAACTTGGCTTCCCCAGAATTTTTTCGCGCCTTACAGCAGCAAGTCTTGGCTCATTGGCATTTGCTGTTCCTTTATATTTTTTGCATTTGCCTTTATTTATTGCGGTTGCAGCATCAGTATTAATTTATTTTTCTATCGTTCTTTTTTTCAGGGATATCAGATCACACGAATTGAAAATTATTACGGGAGTTTTTAATAAATAATTTTAACGGAAAAATTTTAGAAAATTTTAATTCTTAACTAAATTTTATAATAAATAAAAATTTTAAGATTTTTTATAGCAGGGTATTTAAAATCAAATTAATTCTTGTATATTAAATAATAGGGGCACTAAGTTTATCAAAAGTCAACAGCGTTATTTATCTCTACTAATTTTTTGCATTATACTGAATTTATCGGTTTGATAAAAATTCCCCGTAATTTATGTTTATTCTTGTTTGTCATTTTCAAAAAAAATCAGAGTTGCTTTAATGAATAAAGAAATTGATGTTTCGGTTGTTGTTCCGGTTTACAATGAGCAAGATTCGGTTGAACCGTTATACAGAGCAATAGTTTCTGCCATGAATGAATTGGATTACAATTATGAAATTGTTCTGGTTGATGATGGCAGTAAAGATGAAACTTTTAAACGTGCCGAAGATCTAGCAAAACTTGATCCCAGACTTGTTGTTGTAAAACTTAAAAAGAATTACGGACAAACTACCGGTTTGCATGCAGGATTTCACACGGCAAAAGGCAGAATGATAATTACGATGGATGGCGATCTTCAAAATGATCCTACAGATATTGGTCCGATGTTGGAAGGAATAGAACGCGGCAACGATATTGTTTTGGGATGGCGCCATGATAGAAAAGATTTTTTTATTTCAAGAAAACTGCCTTCAAAAATTGCTAATTGGATAATAAGAAAATTAACAGGAATTCCTGTAAAAGATAATGGCTGCGCAATTCGTGCATACCGCGGCGAAGTTGTGCAAAAAATTCCGATGTACTCTGAAATGCACAGATTGATGCCTGTAATCACTGCACTTTCAGGAGCAAAGTTTACGCAGGTAAAAGTTAAACATCATCCGAGAGTTTTCGGGCATTCAAAATACGGACTTTCAAGAATTTATAAAGTAATAATTGATATGTTCGCTTTGAAAGTTACATTTGCTTTTTTTAATATGCCTTTATACGGATTCGGATTGTTTGCAGCTTTCTTCGGACTTATTTCGCTCATGTTAATGATGTTCGGACTGGTTCAATATGTTCTTTATCCTGATTTATCGCTTGTTACGATTATGGGTGCGATAATGCTGTTCGGTTCATTAAGTGCGTTCATGGCTTTTTTAGGGGTTATAAGCGAACTTGCTTACAAAACCGGAAGCATTAAAATTGAAAAACTATTAAAGTATAAACGATTCGGTAAGTAAAAATTTGCGGAGAAGTAAGTATGAATTCTAAAGTTGATCTTTCAGTAATAATAATAATTTCCGAAACACAAAAATATGACGATATATACAGTCTTCATCAAATTTATAAAGATAGCATAGATTCCGCCGGAATGCCCTATGAAATGATTTACGTTACCGATGGCGAATCTGCTAACGTCTTACAGGATCTTTTGAGTTTGAGCAAAAGCGAAGACAATATGAAAATTGTTAAACTAGGAAAATGGTTCGGTTTTGCAACAGCTTTGAATGCCGGATTTGAAAATGCAAACGGTAAATATATTTTATCTTTGCCTTCATATCAGCAGATAAATTCTATTGATATTCCCAATATAATCAATTCTTTAAGAACAGATGTTGATATGGTAATTGCGCGCAGAGTGCGTAGTCTTGATACTGGCATAAATCAGTTTCAAACTAAGATTTTTCATAGAATGGTAAAAAAACTTACCGGTGTTGAATTTAACGATCTTGGCTGTAAAGTAAGAGCATTCAAACGCGAAGTTTTGGAAACGATCTACATTTACGGAGATCAATTCAGATTTTTACCTTTGCTTGCGCAAAATCACGGATTTACAGTTAGTGAAGTTATAGTAACACAATTAAAATCCGATTCTGAAAAAAGAGTTTATTCTTTAGGTCACTATTTACAGCGCTTTGTAGATTTTATTTCGATATTTTTCCTTTTGCGCTTTACAAAAAAACCATTGCGTTTCTTCGGATTTCCGGGACTTGTACTTTTCATTTCGGGTGCGCTGTTAGGACTTTATCTGATATTTGAAAGAATTGCTCTCGATGTTCCGCTGGCATCAAGACCGATACTGCTTGCAAGTTTATTCCTCATTGTTTTCGGCGTGCAGCTTTTTGCAATTGGTCTGGTTGCAGAAATTATAATTTTTACACATTCAAAAGAATCTAAAGATTATATAATCGAAAAAGTAATAAACAGTAAATCCGAAGTTGATCATCAGTCAATTGAAATTGATTAAAAGCAAAGATCGGGGCGTGATTAATGCATACATTTTCAGACGAACAAATTTCCAACAGCAGTAAATTATTTACATTGAAATTTTTAAATAAAACAGAATCAGTTTCTAAAACCGAAGTTGCAGCATACACTATTATTTTTGTTTCATTTGTTTTGGGATTGTGGGTCAGAATGAAGGGCTTGGGAACCTGGCCTTTAGCTGTTGACGAATATTTCATTGTAAAATCAGTAGAAAATATAATGAAATACGGAATTCCGCATTTTGAAGCCGGCGGCTATTACACACGCGGATTGATCTATCAATATTTAACCGCAGGACTTTTTGCTCTGGGTGTTAAAGCGGAATTTGCAGCACGATTTTGGCCCGTAATGTTTAACATCATTACAATTCCCGCGCTTTATCTTTTAGCAAGAAAAGTTTCAAATAAACTACTTGCTGCAATTGTGGTTTCAATATTTTGCTTTTCGGTTTGGGAAATTGAAATGGCAAGATTTGCAAGAATGTACACAGCATTTCAAGCAGTGTTTATTTGGTATTTGTTGAACTTATATAGATATGTTGTTGAAGAAAATAATTCAGCAAAAAAATGGATGTATATTATCAGCATACTTGCAATTTTTGTACACGAAGCATGCGTATTTATCGCTGCACTGAATTTTGTTCCTTTTGTATGGAAAAGAAATTTAAAGATAGGTGATGTAATAATTGCAGGCTTAATTTTATTTGCTTCATATTCATTTGTAAGCTTTGATTTCAGAGGTTACAATAATGAAGCTCCAATTATGCCCGAAAATATTGAATTAAATAAATGGTATCACGGACCGATTTGGCTGCCCAAAATTTTATTGACAGCATTGCCTGCTTATCCGGTTTGGATTATCTTATTTGCAATTCCGTTAGTAATTTCTGCATTCGGATTATTAAAAGTATTCAAAAATTTTGAAAGTGATGCGTTCGGCAAATTTTCCGCAGTGCTTATGGTAATTTTACCTTTGTTGAATTTATTCAGTTTAACTTTTTTCGTTGGATTGATACTTCTATTATTGAATTGGATGAAAGTCAGTGAACTTAAAACCTCAATATACAAAATAATTTATGCGGCATTTGCTGTAAATTTGATCTACTGGTTTGCATTTGCATTCGGAAGCGGCGTACTTAAACAAGGTTTCACTGAAGCTTCAAATATGATAATGCTTAAAGAAACTATCAAAGTACTTTTTAAATATCCTAACTTTGATATTTTAACTGTTTATCTTCACGCAATTCCTTTATTTACAGTAATGGCTGCGATTTTTATTTCTATAAATTTATTTCAACTTTTCAGAGAAAAAGTAAATCACGAAAAAGGAAAAAGATTTTTCTATTTCATAATATTTTTACTTGCGCTTGCAACAACTTTGATTAATACTTTTTACAACGAAACCCGTTACACTTTTTACTTCTTCCCTGTTGTTTTACTTTTGCTGGTTTTGGCAATTGAAAATATTTCTGATTCATTTTTCAAAAGTAAAAAAGTTGCGTGGGCTTCATTCGGAATTATGCTTATCGCATTTTTAGTGATCTCAGAAGATTTTGAATTAAAACACAAAATGAATATTGATACGCGCGAAGTAAATTTTAGAATGAATTACGGCAGTGCACTTTCTTATCATTATTACAACCGCTGGGATTTCAGAGCTCCGGCAGAGATCATAAATAAATACGGTAAGCCCGAAGATGTTGTAATCACAACTTACGGAGTAATAGATTATTACTTGAATGATTTTGATTATATGTATAACGATTACCGGGCAAAAAATTTCAAAAATATTACAACGCACAACGGTACAAAAGAAAGATGGAGCAACGGAAATTTGATTTACACTCAAGATCAGTTAACAAATCTTTTGGAAAACAGCGATAAGACAATTTGGATTGTTACGGATAACAATAAATATTTAAGAGAAATGAATTTTTACAATAACTACCGCAGATTTTTATACTACAAAACTCCCGAAGGTAAATTATCTCTATATAAAATTTCGCACAATTAAATTAATGTTTTACTCCTTTGATTATCGGATATCGGCGTTTGTCGATATCCGTTTTTTTATTTTAAATAGTTGGTTTAAAAAAAAGAAGGCCGGTAAAAATTATTACCGACCAATATTATCCTTTGGGGTGGCAGTCAACATTAATTGTAATAAAACATTTTATAAATTAAATGCAAGGATTTTCTTTAATAAGATCAAAAGTTTTGTTTAATTTCAAAAATATTCTCGCTTCTTTTAATTATTACCATTTTGCACACAAATTCTCATCAAATTTATTACGGAATCCGCAAAATTAAGTTTGATAATTTCTTTACGGATATTAAAATTTATATTGATTTAGTGGTTTTTTGTTCACTATATTTGCAATAAAAAAAATGCAAAATGAAAGAAAGTAAAAGATCAAAAAATATAAAAAAGATTGAGCCGGAAGAAAAAGTTTCAAAAAGAAAATCAAGCGGTTTGAAAACTAATGTTAAAGTTAATAATAAAAGTAAAAATGAAACCGTAAAAATTTCCGCGGCTGAAAAAAATATCATATCTAATAATGAGAATAGAAGATCAGTTAAACCTGAAAGTAAAATTAGATCATATAAAATTACAGGCGTAAAAAAATTAAAACTAGATAAAATTAGAAAAGAAATAAGTTCTGAGTCAAAAGTTTTAAAGGAGAAAAATTCAAAGAAATCCGAAGAAATATTTCCCGTTAAAAAGCTTAAAAAAGAAAATACTTCGAAAAACAAATCTTCAAAAGAAAAGAAAATTCCGGCAAAAAAGATTATTGATATAAGATCAAAATCCGGAAAAAGTAAAGCTGTTTTAAAATCTGAAATTCCTGTGGCAAAATTAAAAAAGCAAAAAGCTAAAAAAGAAAATTCCGTAAATAGTAAAAAGAAAAAATCCGCAGTTAAAGCTAAAGCAGTTAATTCAAAAACAAAAAAAAGTCCGGTAAAAATTGAAAATTCTTTAAAGCGAAAAACCTCATCCTCAAAAGTAAATAGAAATAAAAAAAGTAAAGCCGCGGTAAAAAAAGTTTCTGCTAATAAAACTGAGCCGGTAAAAAATATTGAGCCGAAGAAAAAAGTTCAAAAAAAAATAAAACCTAAAAATCAAATTAAAGCCAAGCTAAATAAAGCTGTAGAACAAAAAGAAAAAATTCAGAATCCCCTTCCGAAAAAGAAATTTTTAAGACCCGGAAGCGGCGAGCCGGTTTCAACCTGCTGGAAATATTTTTTGGATAATGAAGAAAAGCCGATGCTTAAAGTTTACACCGAAGATGAAAAAATCACTTTAAAACTTCAAAATGAAAATGATGTTATTAAAAGTGCGAAATATTTTTTCAGAGGAAAAATTGTGGGAATGGATTTTATTGTTCCGAATTATTTGATTGAAAAAGTTTGCAGCGCATCCGGAATCAGAATTCCTAAATTATAAAGCCGTGAAAAAATTACACGGCTTCAATTTCTAATCCGGCAGTAATTTCATTTACTTTATTCGAATCATTTTGAAATTCTTCTTTTTTCTTTTTGTCAAATTTTGCCAGCAATCCGCGAATAACAAAAGATGCGCAATTAACTCCGAACAAAGCAGGCATGTACGAAATTGTTCCCACAGTTGATTTTTTATTCTGCTGATTTACAAGCATAACGCAATCTTTTGAAACTTCTTCGGGTGAAAATACAACTTTAAATCCTTTGTAAATCTTTTTCTTGTGCAGCGCTTTTCTTATTTTGCGAGCCAAAGTGCAGTTATAGGATTTTGAAATATCTACGATCTTTACTTGCGAGGGATCAAATTTTCCGCCTGCACCCATTGAACTTATAATCGGGATTTTTTTACGCACGCAAGTTTCAATTAAATTTAATTTCGGCGCTAAAGTATCAATCGCATCAACAACATAATCAAAATTTCCGGATGTAACTAAATTTTCCATTTCCTCTTCGGTAATGAAATTTGAAATTATTGTTAAATTTAATTCCGGATTTATATCATTTAATCTTGCCGAAACAACTTCCGCTTTTTGTTTCCCGATATTTGAAATAAGCGCAGGAAGCTGTCTGTTCATATTGCTTGCATCAACCGTATCGCCATCAACAATTGTCATTTTTCCAACGCCGGCGCGCGCAATAAATTCGGCTGCAAACGAGCCGACTCCGCCCAATCCCATTATCAAAACATTTGCATTTTTAAGAAATTCATATTTTTCATTTCCGATCAAAAGCTCAGTTCTTGCAGACCAATTTGCTAAAAGTTCACTCATTAAAACTCTTTATAATTATTTGATTTGTTATTAAACAATCTTTTGAAATTTTCAATTAATATTCGGCGCATTTCATGAATTGTTAAGTGCTTTAATTCGCACCCTTTTTTATAAATATCTTCAATCGGTAAATTTTCTTCATCGCTTTCAAAAAAAAATTTTTCATTTGGAATTTTGGGAAAAACTCCCGGCACTTTTGAAGTTTCGTTAAATAAGAATTTTCCGAATGCTAAATAACAATCATATTTTAAAAGTTGTTCCGCAATTATTTCATTTGCTGTAAATCCGTGAATTATCCAGGGCATTTGGAAATTATTATTTTTCTTTATCGAAATTAATTCCGAATAACATCTTACGCAATGAATTACAACCGGCTTTTGAAATTTTTCGGCAATTTCCAGATGCTTAATGAAAATTTCAGTTTGAAAATTAATGTCAGTTGAAATTACCCGGTCAATTCCGGTTTCGCCGATTGCAGCCACTCTGGGATCTTCCGCAGCGCGTTCAACAATTTTTATAGTTTTATTTACATCTACATTTTCCAGATGCCACGGATGAAGCCCGACTGAATAAAATCCTTCCGGTTTGATTTGAAATTTTGAAAATTCCTGCGCAAAAATATTTACAAGCGAAATTTCATCCGGATTATTTTCTTCGCGGTGAATGTGAATATTTACAAATTTTTCTTCCATTGTTCATCGAATCTTTATTTAAAAAATTTAAGTCCATTAGTGAAATATAGTTTTTTGATAAGAGAAAATCAGTTTGAAATTTATTTATTGTTTTTTAAGAAGGATCTTCGCTGAGCAGTTTTTTAGTTAGAATAAATTCCTTATCAAAATTTATTCATAACTGATAAATATTTTTCAACATATTGTTCTATGGTTTTGCTTTTGTATTGCATAATAAAACGGGGATGTTCAAGAGTAATTATTTCTTCAAAATAATTTAACTCAGAATTAAAATTTTTAAGAAAGGTTTCGTTTTTTTTACCGAGACAAATCACGGCTTTTTTTTCTGCACCGAAATCAATTTGATCTTTCAGATATTTTAGAATATCCGGTTGCAAAAAATTTACGGTTTCTTTGTCATCATAATAATTATAATTTTTTCCGTTTTGGATAAGTGCAAGCGGATAAATTGCACTTACAAAAAATTTCGAATAAAATTTTTGCGCACCGCCGTAAGCATTTATAACTTCGTAAACAAATTTACTGGAAAGTTCGCGAACTTTTTCAATATCGTTTTTTATTCCGCAAAAATTTTCCAAAGCAAAAGGATCGGTAAAAGAAATTCCCGTTAATCCCCCGCCGAATCTTCCCGGATTAATTCCCAAAATGAAAATTCTCTTATTTTGATCATTATAAAATTTTTCGAAAAAATTCTTTACACACAATTTTGCTTTTTCATTTTCGTATGGATTCATTACTTGAACATTTTGCGGTAAGTTTATTGCGGGCTGTAAATTAAATAGAAAGTTTATCGCTTTTTGAGAAAATGTTTTTTGATTTTTCATTTTTACAATTTTTGCGGCTGAAATTATATTTATTAAAAATGAATTTATAAATTGAAATGTTTAAAACAAAACATTCCGTAATTGCTTACGGAATGTTGTAATTCTGAAATGCCCTCTTTCAGTATTACGGGGATTTTAACCCGCGAAACTTTTGAGATTCAAATTTCCCATCCCTCCGAATCTCTTTTAATCTTTAATAATTAAGATATAAAAATTTGATATACATATATGTAGGTATTTGTCTGATATTTATGTAAGAAAAAATATTATACTACCTTTTATCTGATTTAATATTTTTACTTAAAATTAACTTTTTCATTTATATTTTTTTAATGTTATAAAATAGATTACTATAAACTTAATTTAAAAATTATAAAAGATGTTTTTTTGTATGGATTTGTTATTAGCGAAAATCCCATCGGCAATGAAAAATTTTCTGATATCTTTATTTCTTTTTCGGCTGAAATTCCCAGATTTATA
The DNA here is from genome assembly GCA_965365345.1 of uncultured Melioribacteraceae bacterium. GTDB lineage: Bacteria > Bacteroidota > Ignavibacteria > Ignavibacteriales > SURF-24 > CBDUBH01. The sequence goes on along the minus strand of CBDUBH010000046.1, from coordinate 8,119 downwards.
ATTTTAATTCCTTCATTTTCAATTCCATACCAAAAACTTTGTCCGTTTACAGCACCAATAAAATAATTAAGCGTTACTTCGCCTAAAGTTTGAGTAAATCCGGTTTCAAGGTAAAGAGTTTTTTCATTTTCAATATGATTATGAATAATTTGACCTGCCGAAAAATTTACGGGAAATGATTCATTTCCGTTATAAGATAATACGAACTCTACTGTGTGTGCGCCTTCACCGTTGCCTTTAAAATTGGAAATTTCTATTCCAGTATAAGGAAACATCATGTCAGTTACTGAAATTGAAAATTCCCCGATCTTAGTTTCGTATGCGTATTTTGCAAAAATGTCGTTCTCGTTAAATTCACCTGATAAACCGTAAGATCCCCAGGCACCAACGCTGAAATTTCCGATAGGTGAAGTTAATTCAAATGATCCGTAAGGTTGAATTTGCGGTGAGTTTCCATTTTCTGAGCCGCGCCAGACAAAACGGCTAACAGCATCGGCACCAAGTTCAAATCCTAATCCGGTATTTTTTTCCTGAGCAATTATTGAACTAACAATAAAAAGAAAAATGATGCCGATTTTTTTCATATTAACCCTGATAATTAATTTTATTTTGAGTTAATTATCGAAGTTCGTATAAAAAGTTTAGCTGAAAATCCGGATATTTTAATTTTAAAAAAATTATTTTGAATTTATTCAGGGAAAGGTTCAGTACTTTAACGGGAAATTTCCTGTTCAATGCTTTTTACAAGATCGCCGTATTCGTCAAAATCCAATGGTTTAACGTAATAATTTGCGGCTCCCAAGTTTATACAGGTAGTTACATCTTCTTCATATCTTGATGAAGAAAGAACTATAGTTCGCATTTTTTTTAGATTTTCATCTGATTTGATCTGTTGTAGAATTTCTATTCCGTTTACTTTAGGAAGGTTCAAATCCAAAATTACCAGTTCGGGTTCAATTTCTGCTTTTGTTGCAACACTATTAAAAAGATAATCCAACGCTGCAGCCCCGTCTTTTATAATTTTAAGATCAACATTTACGTTTTCAAAATTAAATGCTTCTTTTAATAAGAAAATATCGCCGGGGTTATCTTCTACCAATAATATGTTATAAGGCTTTTTTACCGTCATCACCAATAAACTGTTTATAAAAAATTTGAGAATTTATTCCGGTAAGTTCGGAAAAATTCCTTCATGAAACTTTCACAAAAACAACTGATATTATATTGCAAAAATTTATCATGAAGGACAAAGGTTTAATAAATTTATAAATATTTACTTTAAATTCAAGGTTATACAAATATTTTATTTAAATAAAATAAATTGATTTTTTCAAATTATTTTTTAAAGATTTTCATTCATTAATTTGATTGAAAAAAGTTTCCGGCAAATCAAATTTTTCTCATTTTAAATTTGCTTTTGTAAAATTCTATTTTCACTTTTTCGAAACTTCCTGTCGAATATAAATCAATTTTTAAAAAGTGCATTTTAAAGGAAAGTTTTTAAATTAGATAGTAAGGGCGATTTGATTTTTCAAATTTTTTATTCTTCAAAATATATTTTTATACGAAAGATTTTTTAAAAAGATTAAGATATTTATTGGGCTTAAAGAGGGTAAAGATGAAAAGGATTTTATTTTTTTTAATGGGAATTGCTGTTTTTTACGGATGCAAAGAAGAAATTATTGTTACAGAATTAATAGATCCAGTTCCAACCGTAAAGATTCTTTCACTTCAAAATAATTCAAGCGTGGTTGAAAATTCGCTTATTAAAATTGAAGCAAAAGATGACATTGCAATTTCCAAAGTTGAACTTTACATAAACGATAAAACAAATGCCAACCAGACTTTTACAAAAGAACCATTCGAATTTTTATGGAATACCGGAAATCTTTCCGATGGATCAAGCTATACTTTGTACGCAAAAGCTTATGATGGCGAAGGAAATTCTTCCGAATCCGAAAAAATAAAAGTGATCGTTCGCAAAATGCTTCCGACAAATTTACTTGCAAAGTTTGAATCAGACACAGCCGCAATTTTAACGTGGAAGGATAATTGCAAATTTGAATCGGGATTTGAAATTGAACAGAGTACTGATAGTGTAAATTATTCTCTGGTAAAACTTGAAAAATCAAATTCAACTCAAACAGAAGTTGCGGGCGCGTACACAAAAGATCAGAAATATTTTTTCAGAATTAGAGCCGTTACCGATACCTTAAAAAGCGGTTATTCTGATGTGGTTTTTTCAAAATTTTCCGTTAATACTCCGACTGATGTAAAAATTGAAAATACTGATAATCCGACTGTCGTAAAATTAAGCTGGAGATCAGCAAATTCCTTTAAAACACAATTTGAAATTGAACAGAAAGTTGATAACTCAGATTTTCAATCAATTAAAATTACTGCACTTGATGAAACTTCAGATTTGATTGAGAACATTGATATTTCAAAAAATAATTATTTCAGAGTTAGAGCCGTTACAAAAAATAATACCAGCGATTTTTCAAATACCGTTCAGCATAATTTTATTTCACTTAACGCTCCTACAAATTTGAAAGTTGAATTTTCGAATGATACCGAAGCAAAAATTTCATGGAAAGATAATGAACAATATGAAGATGGTTACGAAATTGAAGCATCAACGGATGGAACAAATTTCAGTTTTGTAAAATCACTCCCGAAAAATTCAGAATCAACAATAATATCAGGTGTTTACGAAAAAAATAAAAATTATTATTTCAGAGTGCGCGCTTATATCGGAGCTGTAAAAGGTCCTTTTTCAAACACCGGAAGTTCGATTATTGCTATTAACGAGCCGCAAAATCTAAGGATAGAAAATACAAATAATCCAAGTTCAATTAAATTATTTTGGCAGCCGAACAGTTCCGTTCAAACGAAATTTCAAATTGAACAAAAGATCAACAATAATTCTTTTGAAGTTATTTCAACAGTTCCGGAAAATTATTTTAACATTAACGGAATTTCAAATAATACAATTTATGAATTCAGAGTAAAAGCAGTAACGGATAATAATTCAAGCGATTATTCGAACGTTGTAAAATATTTGATCATTTCCGCTCCCGGGAATTTGGCAATGAAATTCAATTCTGATAGTGAAGTGAATTTAACTTGGAGCGATAACACAACAATTGAAGAAGGTTTTGAAATTGAATTTTCGCAAGATGGAAATAATTATTCTTTAGTAAAATCAGTTCCGCCAAATACAACTTCCACAGCTGTTAACGGAATTTATTTAAAAGACAGGAATTATTATTTCAGAATAAGAGCACTCGCGTTTTCAGCAGGCGGAGCTTATTCAAATGTTGCTTCGGGAAAATTTACAATGAAAGATCCGTACGATCTTAAATTAAGCGAAACAGGTGATCCGGCAAAAATCAATTTGGAATGGAAAGCCGAAAGTGATATTCCCGTTCAATATGAAGTTGAGCAAAAAATTAATAGCGATTCTTATAAAAAAATTGCAACAGCTTCAACAAACACTTTTGAAGTAAGCAATATTAAAGCAGGAGATGAAAATCAGTTCAGAGTAAAATCAGTTGCAACGCATAACAGCAGCGGCTATTCGAATTCGGTAAATTATAGTTTTCTTTCTACAATTAAATTCGGTTTAGTAAAAATTTACGAAGCGCCAAGCGGATTCTGGAGTTTCTTAAACGGAATTGATCTTTCAACGGGCTCTGCTTATCAGGTTAGTGAAAACAATCCGACCTTGCAGCGCGTTGATATTTTTTATTCGAAAGAAGGAGAAAGTCTGGCTTCGGCAAAATATGTTCCCGGCTCAAACAGAGAAACTTATTTTTATGAAACTGATCATGAAAATATTAATGACGGAAGAGATGCGCCCGAATTTAACAACGGCAGATGGAAAAAATTTATAGATGCAGATGACGAAGATGAATATTTCTTTTTATATGATGCTGATGGTAATTATTCAAAAATGCGAATTGTAAATGAAGGCGGCAACGGAACTTATTTTAATCCGAGATGGATCGAAGTTGAATGGATCTATAATACAATTAAAAACGACAGAAGATTTTAATTAAAATTTATTTTAAAAATAAATTAATAAAAAAAGCACTTGACAAATCGAAAAATTCCTGTGAATGTTTTATTTGTCAAGTGCTTTTATAAAAATTACAATTTCTTAATCTTCATCAGAATCCGGGTTTTGCTGCATCTGCTTCATCATTTGTTCAATCATTTCTTTCATTGAATTATGAGTAAAACCTTCTGATTCTGCAGGAACATGAAATTTATCTTTAGAAATATTTTTCTCTTCAATTTTTGTAATTTGCTGAATATCAATATTACCTTGATAAGTATTAATTTGCATCTTTCTTACTTCAACAGGAATTTTTCCTTCAATCATTTCCCATTCACTTTTTTCTCTTTCCTCCGGCGAAGAATTTACACTTTCAAATTGATTCAACAGCTCTTTAATTTTTTTCGATACCCCTTTATCATCATCTGAGGCCCATATTACGGTAATTTCGCTAACTTCTTCATCGTGGAAAACATATTCTTCGCAATTAAATCCGTTAATGTTACGCGTTCTTCCTGTTGATTTCATTGTACTTTTTACTTCTTCTTCTGTGCGGTTACTGTATCCCGCCATTTCGCTCATTCCCTGCTGCATTTGTTTCAATTCATCCGATGTAATTATTGTTACAGCCTTTTGATCGTAACTTATTATGGAAAATTGATTTTTGGAATTATCCATTATCACTTTTACTTTCCCTGCTTCTTCTGTTTCACTTTCAGCTGCATAACTTTTTCCGTCAATATAAAATACAATTTTTTCGGCTTCACGATCTTCTTCAGGAGCTAACTGCAATAGTTTTTCTAAAGGCATTTCCATAATTTTATTATCCATCTTTTCGTATTCATCACTCTGATATTCATCGCCAAGTGATTCATAATCAATTGTCAGTGAATGATTTTCAGTTTCAACTATGTATTGCGCAAACGAAAAATTTGCCATAAAGAAAAATAGAATTGCAAAAAGCATTTTTGCAGTGATACTATTACTTTTCATACAGTGCCCTTTAATTTTTTACAAGTATTTTTTTTAAGTTAAAAATATTTTGATGAAAGTAAATAATGAATTTCAAATATTGAAATTTCATTTATGGGAGAATAATTATTGATGAGATTTTTGATCTGATAAAAGAAGAAGAAAATTGCTTTTTCGAATAATTAATTATTTCGAAAGTAAATTTAAATCTTAAAAATGATTTTAAATTTTCTTATATTTTTTTTTATCTGAGTTATGAAAATTTCAAATTGTAGCGGCTTCCGAAAAATTGCCCAAGGAAAAATGCGCCGAGTAAAACCGGATATGTAGAAAATTCAAATCCGATTTCAAAATAGATCCGCAGTAAAACTACAATAGGAATTGGAAGATGAATTGCCAAAAACCAGTTCAGTGAAAACTTTTTTGTTTTGCTGCGCCAAAATCCGAACGGAACATTTATTAAAAAAATTATGAGTGCAACTAAAATTAATTTCATAAAATAAACTTTCTAAAGAAATTTAACATTTCAAATATAGGTCAGGAAATCCTATTTTCAAAACATCATTTAACAACAAAAAAGGCGCAAAAATTTTGCGCCTTTTTCTTTTACTTCTAAATGAAATTGTTTTGATAAAATATAAATTTTAAAATTATTTTTTCATATCAAGCATCTTTAAAATGAATGCATATTTGAATGCAATTTCTTCGTAACGTTCGTATCTGCCCGATTTTCCGCTGTGTCCCGCGCCCATATTCATTTTCAACAGAATGGGATTTTTATCGGTTTTCATTTCGCGTAATTTGGCTACCCATTTTACAGGGTTCCAGTAAAAAACCTGCGCGTCGTTAATCCCGCCGGTTGCAAGCAGCGCCGGATAATTCTGCTTTTTAACATTATCGTAAGGAGAATATGAAAGCATATAATCATAATATTCTTTTACATTTGGATTTCCCCATTCTTCATATTCTAAAGTTGTAAGCGGAATTGATGAATCCATCATATCTGAAATCACATCTACCCATGGAACTTCAGCTATAACGCCCTTATAAAGCTCAGGACGCATGTTCATTACCGCACCCATTAAAAGTCCGCCCGCACTTCCGCCGTTAGCAAAAAGCTTATTTTTGTTTGTATATTTTTCTTTTATCAAAAATTCCGAGCAATCAATAAAATCAGTAAAAGAATTTTTCTTATTCAGCATTTTTCCCTGATTGTACCAATCTTCGCCCAATTCTTTTCCGCCGCGAATGTGTGCAATTGCGTAAATGATTCCGCGGTCAAGCAAACTAATTCTATCATAACTGAAAAACGATGGCATTGACATTCCGTATGAGCCGTAAGCCATTAAAAGCAGCGGATTGTTTCCATCTTTTTTAATTCCTTTTTTATAAACAATTGATACCGGAATTCTGGTGCCGTCTTTTGCCGTTGCGTAAACTCTATCGGTTATGTAATCTTCAGGATTATAACCGCTTAAAACTTCGGTTTGTTTTAGCAATTCTTTTTCTTTTGAAACAAGATCATATTCAAAAGTTGATGGCGGAGTTTTTAGCGACATGTAAGTATATCTGAATTTATCTGTATCAAATTCATAATTTCCGGATGAAGATGCTTCGTAATCTTTTTCGTTGAATTTTATGTAATGTGATTTTTTTTCGTTAACATTTACAATTCTGAATTGACGCAATCCGTTTTGCTTTTCAGAAAGCACGATAAAATTTTTGAACACATCAAAATTTTCTAAAAGAATTTTTTCATCGTAATCAACAAAATCTTTCCAATTTTCGCCGGAATAATTTTTAACCGGAGTGCTTACGAGTTTAAAGTTAAGCGCATTTTTATTGGTTCTAATCAAGAAATTTTCACCGTGATGTTCAGGATAATATTCAATATTTTCTTCGCGCGGTTGAATTAATTTTAATTCTGAATTAACATTATCAGCATCTAAAAATCTTGCATCCGCAGTATTGCTGCTTGCACTTCCAATGAAAATATATTTTTCCGATGCTGATTTAAAAACATACGCCTGGAATTTTTCATCAGCTTCATGAAAAATTTCTTTATCGGAATTCACATCGCCTAAAGTGTGCATAAAAATTTTGTAACTTCTGTTTGCTTCATCATTTTTAGGATAAAAGAAATTTTTATTGTCGTTTGCCCAAACTATGTTTCCGCTAATATTTTCAATTACATCATCAAGGTTTTTATTTGCGTTTAGATCTTTTACGTAAATAACATATTTATTGTTGCCTACGGTATCAACCGAATAAGCAAGCAAATTGCTGTTAGGGCTTACCGAAACATCGCCGATCTTATAAAGCTGAAATCCTTTTGCAAGTTCATTTTGATCAAGAATAATTTCTTCCTGAGCATCAAGCGAGCCTTTATTGCGACAATAGTAAGGATATTGTTTTCCTTTTTCGTAGCGTGTATAATAATAATATCCGTTTTTCAAATACGGAACTGATTGATCATCCTGCTTTATTCTTGCAACAATTTCATTGTACAATTTTTCCTGAAGTTCTTTTGTATCAATCATAAAGGCTTCAGTGTATTCATTTTCTTTGTTAATGTATTCAATTACTTCAGGATTTGTTTTATCATTGATCCAGAAATAATCATCATATCTTTTGCTTCCATGTTCGTCAAAATATTTTGATACTTTTTTAGGTGTTGGCGGTTTAAGGTCTTTCATTTCTTTTGAAGAATTTTCCTTTCTTGAATTGTTTTTTTCTTGTGCTACAGTATTATTTGCAAGCAGAAGAAAAGCTGCAAATAATATACAAAGCGGTGTCATTTTAATAAATTTCAGTGCTTTCATAAATTTGGCCTGTGGATTATTTTTTAAGATATGATAATTTAACTGATTTTAAGAATAAAAAAAATCAGGCGCAAAGGAAATTTTTGATTGATAGAACTTAATTTACATAAGTTCAATTCTGTTCAATAAAATCATGGATATTCATAATTTCCAAATTCCTAACAGATCTTTGAAATTACATTCTTTAAAAATAAAAAGCCGCAAATTTTTGCGGCTTAAAATCATTGTAACAATAAAAGTTAAAATTCGTCGTCTCCGCCGCCAT